>NZ_JBEXXN010000023.1:0-103931 GCF_040630445.1 Streptomyces sp. NPDC005805 | reverse complement strand
ACATCGAGCCGCACGGCCCCATCGAGACCGAAGCAGCCCGACGCCTCACCGAAGACCTCAACCACGAGTGATCAACGGCTTACCCAACACTTTCTCAGGCCGTGTGCGCGTACGCGGGGTACGTCAGATAGCCCGCGTCACCGCCCTGGTAGTACGTCGCCTCGTCGTCGGCGGCCAGCGGCAGCCCGGCGCGCAGCCGTTCCACCAGGTCCGGGTTGGCGATGAAGGCGCGGCCGAAGCTGATCAGGTCCGCGCCGTGACCGAGCCAGCGGTCCGCGTCCGCCCGCCCGGCCCGCGCCGGGCCCATCGGCAGCGCCGGGTTCATGATCAGCGTGCCCTGCCAGGCCCGGCGCAGCCCGAGCAGCACCTCGTCGTCGCTGGTGGCCTCCAGATGGACGTAGGCGAGGCCGATCCGGTCCAGCTCGGCCAGCAGCGCCCCGTACAGCTCGGGCACGTCCCGCTCCGCCACGCCCCAGAAGGTGGCGCCGGGGGAGAGGCGGATGCCGGTGCGGGCGGACCCGATCGCGTCCACCACCCCCGCCACGGCCTCGACCGCGAACCGGATGCGGTGGGCCACGGAGCCGCCATAGCGGTCGGTGCGCAGATTGGCGTTGCTCGACAGGAACTGGGAGATCAAGTAGCCGTTGGCGCCGTGGAGTTCCACGCCGTCGAAGCCGGCCTCCACCGCCCGGCGCGCGGCGGCGGCGTAGGAGGCGGCCTCGGCGGGCACCTCCTCGGTGGTCAGGGCGCGCGGAAGGGGCGCGGGCCGGGGGCCGTTGGGCGTGAACACGTCCCCCACGGCGGCGACCGCCGACGGGCCGACCGGCTGGAGCCCGGTGGTGTCGGGGTGGGAGACCCGGCCGCCGTGCATGATCTGGGCGAAGATCCGCCCGCCGTTGGCGTGCACGGCCTCCGTCACCTGCCGCCAGGAGGCGGTCTGCTCCGCCGTGTGCAGTCCGGGGGTGCCGGGGTTGGACTGCCCGAGCAGGCTCGGCTGGACACCCTCGCTGACGATCAGGCCCGCGGTGGCGCGCTGGGCGTAGTACGTCGCCATCGACGGCGTCGCCAGCCCGCCGGCCGCGGCCCGCACACGGGTCATGGGGGCCATCACCAGCCGGTTGGGCAGGGTGAGTCCGTCCAGTGCGTAGGGGGAGAAGAGTGAGGTCGTGGTGGGTGCGGCGACGGTGGACATCGGGGGATCTCCTCGGGTTCCGGGTCCGGTGGGGGGTACGCTGGCCACGTTAGAACCTGACGTCGATGTGAGGTTCAAGCCCCTGTGACCCGGATCACGCTCCCGCCCTGCCGGTGCGGCCGGTCCCGGGGCGGCGTCGAGGGCGAGGAGGCCGTACCGTGCGGATCGGCGAACTGGCGGAACGGACCGGTGTGAGCGTCCGCTCGCTGCGCTACTACGAGGAGCAGGGCCTCATCCACGGCACCCGCACCCCCGGTGGTCAGCGCCGCTACCACGAACAGCAGGCCGAACGCGTCGCCTTCGTCCGCAGCCTCTACGCCGCCGGACTCTCCAGCCGCACCATCGTCGAACTGCTGCCCTGCGTGGACGCCCCCAGCGAGGAGAACTCCGACGCGGCCATGGAGCGGATGGAGCGGGAGCGCGACCGGCTCAGCGCGCACATCGAGGAACTGCTGCGCACCCGCGACGCCCTCGACACCCTGATGGAGCGCGGCCGCGCCTACCGCCGCACCCTGGGGGAGTCCGAGCCCCGGTCCGAGCCCGAGCCCGTCACGCCTTGAGTGCCCGCCCCGCCACGGCGAGCGCCACCCGGCGCGGGGCGAGCCGCGCCCCGAGGGCGGAGAGGCGGTTGCCCAGCCCCGCGACCGTGCTCGGCGGGGCGCTCCGCCGCTCCAGCGCCCGCCGGGCGGTCGTCACCACCTCCTCGGGCGTCGCCAGCCGGCCCACCTTCGCCTGCTCGCTGCCGACGACATCGAAGAACTCGGTGCCCACCGGCCCGGGCGAGAGCGCCAGCACCCGCAGCGGGGAGCGGCGCGTCTCGTAGGCGACCGCCTCGGTGAAGCTCAGGACGAACGCCTTGGTCGCCCCGTAGAGGGCCATGCCCGGCGTGGGCTGGTACGCGGCGGTGCTGGCGACCGTGACCAGCGCCCCGCGGCCGTCGGCGGCCATCCCGGGCAGGAAGGCCCGGGTCAGCTCCGCGACCGCCCCGCAGTTCAGTGCGACCATCCGGCCGACCTCGTCCGGGTCCTCCTCGGCGAAGGGCCCGTAGCTCCCGAATCCGGCGTTGTTCACCAGGGTCTGCACGGCGATGTCCCGGCGGTCCAGCTCCGCCTTCAGCGCGGCCGCGGCGCCCGGCTCGGCGAGATCCGCCGCCACCGTGTGCGCCGTGACGCCGTGCTGCGCCGCCAGCTCCGCGCGCAGGGATTCCAGACGGTCGGCGCGCCGTGCCACGAGCACCACATCGGCGCCGCGGCGGGCCCACTGGCGGGCGAACTCGGCCCCCAGGCCGGAACTGGCTCCGGTGATCAGGGCGACCGTTCCCCGGTAGATCATGGGCATGGTGAACCACTCCGTTCTCGGGTGTGCGTCATCATGAATGTAGACAGTGGCACCATTGTAGTCAATGGCAACATGAGAGGACCGGTCGTGGCCGACACCGCCGACACCACCTACCATCACGGCAATCTGCGTGCCGCGCTGCTGGAGCGGGCGGCGGCCGTCCTCGCCGAGTCGGGCCCCGACGGACTCTCCCTGCGTGCCCTCGCCCGCGACCTCGGGGTGAGCCACGCGGCCCCGTCCCGCCACTTCCGGGACCGGCGGGCGCTGCTGGACGCCCTGGCCGCCGACGGCTTCACCGAACTCAACCGGCGCCTGTCCGAGGCGGCGGGCGCCCCCGGCGACACCGAGTCGCGGCTGACCGGAGCGGCCCGCGCCTATGTCCGCTTCGCCGTCGAACGCCCCGCCCTGCTGGGGCTGATGTTCGCCGCCAAGACCGAACAGGACCCGACGTCCTGCCTGCGCGAACTCGGCCACGAGAGCCTGCGTCTCGCCGCCGCGCTGGTCGAACAGGGGCAGCGCGAGGGCCTGGTGCGCCCCGGCGACCCGCACCGCCTCGCCCAGGTCGCCTTCTCGACCGTGCACGGCCTCGCGACCCTCGCCCTGGGCTCCCTGCTCGACGACACCCCGCTCGACGAGGCGCTCGACCTCGCCGTCGACGTCCTGCTGCACGGCCTGCGCGCCCCGGCCGCCTCCGTCTGACGCATCCCCGGACCGATGGCGGGCCCGGCTCGCGGCGGCCTGTGCTCACCGGCCGTACCGGCCGGGAGGGCTTGATAGGCAAGCGGACACTTGCCTATGGTGGACCCATGGCAGAGGACGTCTTCAAGGCGCTCGCCGACCCGACGCGTCGGCGCATCCTCGACGAACTCGTGGAACGGGACGGCCAGACCCTGTTCGAGATATGCGGACGGCTGGCGATGAAGCACGGCCTGGGCCTGTCCCGCCAGGCCGTCAGCCAGCATCTGGCCGTCCTCGAGTCCGCGGGACTGGTGCGTACGCGGCGCGAGGGCCGCTACAAGTACCACGACCTGGACACCGCCCCCCTGGAGCACATCGCGACCCGGTGGCTCAGGCCCCACCCCTCGGAGAGCACCCCATGAAAATCCATCTGACCAGCGTCTTCGTCGACGACCAGGCGAAGGCCCTGCGCTTCTACACCGAGGTGCTGGGCTTCGTGAAGAAGCACGACGTACCGGTGGGCGGCACCGACCGTTGGCTCACCGTCGTCTCACCGGACGCCCCCGACGGCACCGAACTCCTGCTGGAGCCCTCCCGCCACCCGGCCGTCGGTCCCTACCGCACGGCCCTCGTCGCGGACGGCATCCCGGCCGCCTCCTTCGCCGTCGCCGACGTCCCGGCCGAGTTCGAACGCCTGCGTGCCCTCGGGGTCCACTTCACCCAGGAGCCCGTCGTCATGGGCCCGGTCACCACGGCCGTCCTGGACGACACCTGCGGCAACCTGATCCAGATCGTCCAGAGCGACGCGTAGCCGGCGAACGGCACAGGGCAGGGGACGGGAGCAGAGGACGGGGGAGGCGAGCCACGATGATCGGGACGGTGTTCCGCAGCGAGGACGTGCCGGTGCGCGACCGGTTCGACCACTGGCGGGAACTGCTCGGCCGGACGCGCGCCAGCGACATGGGCAGCGCGCACGCCGACGCCTTCTGGGCGGAGTGCCGGGTGATGGAACTCGGCCCGGTGACCGTCTGGCCGATGGCCTCCCTCCCGGCCCGCTACCGGCGCGGCCCCGCGATGGTGCGCCGCTCCGACCCCGAGCTGTACCACCTCTCCCTGCTCCTCGACGGCGGGCTGGGCCTCGACCACGGCGGCCGGGCGGACATCTTCGGCCCGGGCGATCTCCATCTGGTCGACAGCTCCCACCCGTACGACCTCGGCCCCGCCCGCCACGGGGACAGCGCCCTGGTCCGGGGCGTCGGCGTGGACTTCCCCAAGGCGCTGCTGCCGCTTCCGGCGCACCGGGTGAACGCCCTGCTGGGCCGCGCCCTGCCCGGAGCGGACGGTATCGGCGCCCTGCTGCGGGACTGCCTGACCGGCCTGGACCGGCAGGCCGACCACCTCCGCCCGGCCGACGCGCCGCGCCTGGGCACGGTCGTGCTCGACCTGGTCGCCGCCCTCGCCGCCCACACCCTGGAGTCCGAGGCGGCGCTCCCGCCGGAGACCCGCCGGCAGGTGACGTTCCGGCGCGTCACCGCCTTCATCCGCCGCAACCTGCACGACCCGGGGCTCACCCCGCCCGCCGTCGCGGCCGCCCACCACATCTCCCTCAGCCAGTTGCACCGGATCTTCCAGCAGGAGGCGCACGGCGAGACGGTCGCCGCGTACATCCGCGCCCGGCGGCTCGACGGCGCCGGGGGCGACCTGGCGAACCCCCGGACGGGCACCGAGCCCGTCCATGCCGTCGCCGCCCGCTGGGGCTTCCCGCGCGCACCCGAGTTCACCCGCGCCTTCCGTACCGCGTACGGGTGCTCCCCGACGGAGTACCGGACGCGGGCGCTGTCCGAGGGCCGTGGGCCCACCCCCGTGGAGCCCACCCCGGCCACCGGCCCGCGCCGCGGCCCGGCCCCCTGAACCTACGCGCGGCGCACGGGCCTTAGCCCCCTTCCGCGCCACCCTGCGACGCGGGGCCAACACACCGTGGACGCCACGCCAACACACCCGATGCGCGGCACCGCCCCGCCCGGCCGGAGGGCGGGTTGGCTCGCACAGGCCGTCGAGGCCGAACTGACGGACGAGGAAAGGGCGTTGCCGGCGCGGAGCACGGCACTGCTGGAACGGCTCGCCACCCGCTGACGCCCGGGCCTCACCGACTGCCGAGAGCCCACGTGCGGGGGGCGTAACCCCCGGCGTGCGGAGCATGTGATCGTCCGGAAATCCCGGCTGCCTATCGTCACCGGTGTGGGAGCTCACCCACGGAGGCCGAGGTGAGCCGAGGGAAGGGGTTCCGGTGGCGTCGGCGGAATCGGGGGCCGGGTCCGTCCGTACGGCCTGCTCGTACTGCGGGGTCGGCTGCGGCATCGTCCTCGATGTCGCGCGGGACGGGGTGACCGGGCGCAGAAGGGCCACGAAGGCCTCCGGGGACAAGGCCCACCCCACGAACTTCGGCCGGTTGTGTACCAAGGGCTCCACCAGCGCCGACATGATGGCCGCGCCCGGACGGGCCGCGTCGGCCCTGGTACGGGCCGAGCGGGGCGGCGAGCCGGTCGCGACGGACGTCGACACCGCCGTCGCGGACGTGGCGGCGCGGCTCCGCGCCATCCTGGACGAGCACGGGCCCGACGCCCTGTCCTTCTACGTCTCCGGGCAGATGTCCCTGGAGGCGCAGTACCTGGCGAACAAGCTGGCCAAGGGCTTCGTGCGGACGAACCAGATCGAGTCCAACTCCCGCCTGTGCATGGCGTCCGCGGGAACGGGCTACAAACTGTCGCTGGGCGCGGACGGGCCCCCGGGCTCCTACACGGACTTCGATCAGGCGGACGTGTTCTTCGTCATCGGCTCCAACATGGCCGACTGCCACCCGATCCTCTTCCTGCGGATGAGGGACCGGATCAAGGCGTCCGGGGCGAAGCTGATCGTCGTCGACCCGCGGCGCAACGCCACCGTCGACAAGGCGGATCTCTTCCTCCAGATCAAACCGGGCACGGACCTCGCCCTGCTGAACGGACTGCTGCACCTGCTCGTCGCGAACGGCCACGTGGACGAGGAGTTCGTCGCGGAGTTCACCGAGGGCTGGGCGGAGATGCCCGCCTTCCTCGCCGACCATCCCCCTGCCCGGGTGGCCGAGGTCACCGGCATCCCCGAGGACGACATCCGGCGGGCCGCGCGGTGGATCGGGGAGGCCGGTGAGTGGATGAGCTGCTGGACGATGGGGCTCAACCAGTCGACGCACGGCACATGGAACACCAACGCGCTGGTCAACCTGCACCTCGCGACCGGAGCGATCTGCCGGCCGGGGTCCGGGCCCTTCTCGCTCACGGGCCAGCCCAACGCCATGGGCGGACGGGAGATGGGCTATATGGGGCCCGGACTGCCCGGGCAGCGCTCGGTGCTGGTCGACGAGGACCGTGCCTGCGTCGAGCGGCTGTGGGGCATCCCCGAAGGCTCGCTGCGCACCGACGTCGGCCGCGGCACGGTGGAGATGTTCGAGCGGATGGCGGTCGGGGACATCAGGGCGTGCTGGATCATCTGCACCAACCCGGTGGCCTCCGTCGCCAACCGCAAGACCGTCATCGCGGCCCTCGAAGCCGCCGAACTCGTCGTCACACAGGACGTGTTCGCACAGACCGAGACCAACGGGTACGCGGACGTCGTGCTGCCCGCGACGCTGTGGGCGGAGTCCGACGGGGTCATGGTCAACTCCGAGCGCAACCTCACCCTGGTCCGGGGCGTCGTGGACCCGCCGGGGCAGGCGCTGCCCGACTGGGAGCTCATCGCCCGGGTGGCGTGCGCGATGGGCTCCGCCGAGGGCTTCACCTACGGCTCCGCCGAGGAGGTCTTCGAGGAACTCAAGCGCGCGTGGAACCCGCAGACCGGCTGGGACCTGCGGGGCGTCTCCTACGAGCGGCTGCGGAGCACCCCGGTGCAGTGGCCCGCCCCGGCGTACGACGGGCCGGACCGCAACCCGATCCGCTACCTCAACGACGGTGTCAGCCAGACCCTCCTCGTACGGGAGGACGGTACGCGTCCCCGGCTGGCCTTCCCCACGCCGAGCGGCCGTGCCCGCTTCTTCGCCCGGCCGCACCTCCCCGCCGCCGAACTGCCCGACGACGACTATCCCTTCGTCCTCAACACCGGCCGCCTGCAGCACCAGTGGCACACACTGACGAAGACCGGGAAGGTCGCCAGACTGACGAAGCTCAACCCCGGTCCCTTCGTCGAGATCCACCCCGAGGACGCCCTCTTCCTCGGTGTCGCCGAAGGCGACCACCTGGAGATCGCCTCGCGGCGCGGACGCGCCGTCCTGCCCACCGTGGTCACCGACCGGGTCCTGCCCGGGAACTGCTTCGCCCCGTTCCACTGGAACGACCTGTTCGGCGAGTACCTGAGCGTCAACGCCGTCACCAACGACGCCGTCGACCCGCTCTCCTTCCAGCCCGAGTTCAAAGCGTGCGCGGTGGCGCTGACGAAGACGACCGCGCCCGTGCCACCGGTCCGGCCCGCCGGGGATTCCGCCGAGCCGGGGACGACGGAGACTGCCACGGAAACCACCGCCACGGAGACCGCCTCGGAATCCGCCGCCACCGAGGAACGGACGCGCGCCCTCACCGCGCTGCTCGGCGTCGGGGACCTCACGCCCCCGGCCTTCACGGAACCGGAGCGCCGGTACCTCGCCGGCTATCTGACGGGGCTGTCGAGTGCACCCGCCGACGGCCGTGTGCCGGTCCTGCCGGCCTCCGCGCCCTTCGCCCCCGACCACGGCCTCTGGGTGGACGGGGTCCTGGCCGGACTGTTCTCCCGCGTGGACGGCTCCGCGCGGGAGGCCGCGCCCTCGCCGGGGACGGCGCACAGGGACGGACCCGAGGAGTCCGTCCCTCCGTCCCGGCGGCTTCTCGTCCTGTGGGCCTCCCAGACAGGTACCGCCGAGGAGTTCGCCACGACCGTCGCCGCCCGGTGTTCCGAGGCCGGGCGGGAAGCGGCTCTCCTCCCCATGGAGGGCATCGACCCCGCGGACATCGGACCCGACACGGACGTCGTGGTGCTGACCAGCACCTTCGGGGACGGAGACGCCCCGGACAACGGTGCCGCGTTCTGGCAGGCCCTCAGCTCGCCCGACGCGGCCCGGCTGGAGGGCGTGCGGTTCTCCGTTCTCGCCTTCGGCGACTCCGGCTACGACGACTTCTGCGGCCACGGGCGCCGCCTGGACGAGCGGCTGGCCGAGCTCGGAGCGGGCCGCCTGCATCCCCGTACCGACTGCGAACCCGACCACGAGGAGCGCTCCGCCGCCTGGCTCGCCGCCCTCCTGCCGCTGCTCACCGCCCCCGCCCCTGCCTCCGTCCGCGCTCCGGTCCCGGTCCCGGGACCGGGAACCCCCTCGCGCACCCCCGCCTCAAGGCCGGCCGCGGCTCCCGCACCGCCCTCCAGGACCTCGCCGTTCACCACACTCCTCGTCGGGAACCGGCTGCTGAGCCTGCCCGGTTCGCAGAAGGAGGTACGGCAGTTCGCCTTCGACACCCGTGGCGGGGAACTCGCCTACGAGACGGGCGACGCACTCGGCGTGTGGCCCGCCAACAACACCGGACTCGTCACCGAATGGCTGGCGCTGACCGGGCTCGACCCCGCCGAACCGGTCGCGGTCGGCGACGCCGGTCCGCTGCCCCTGGCCGAAGCGCTGAGGACCCGGCTCGACATCGCGCGTATCACCCCGGACCTGCTCCGTTTCGTGGCCGCCCGCACCGGCGGCCATGAACTCAGGCGGCTGCTCCGCCCCGGCCACGAGGACGAACTGGCCAAGTGGAGCTGGGGTCTCCAGATACCCGACCTGATCGGGACCTACCCGGTCCGGGCCTCGGCCGCCGACTGGGTGGGCGTGCTCAAACGCCTCCAGCCGCGTCTGTACTCGATCTCTTCCAGCCCACTCGCGCATCCGGACGAGGTCCGGCTCACCGTCTCGGTGGTCCGCTACTCCAACGACCGCGGCCGGGACCGCACCGGTGTCTGTTCCGCCCATCTCGCCGATCACGCCGACGACGGCCCGGTGCAGGTCTTCGTGCAGCGCTCCCCACGCTTCCGCCCGCCGGCCGATTCCGCCACGCCCTTGGTCATGGTCGGTCCCGGGACCGGCGTGGCGCCGTTCATCGGCTTCCTGGAGGACCGGCTCGCCCGCGGCCACACGGGCCGCAACTGGCTCTTCTTCGGCGAGCAGCGCGAGGCCACCGACTTCTACTACCGCGAGGAACTCGGTGCCCACCTGGCGAGCGGCCACCTCGACCGGCTCGACACCGCCTTCTCCCGCGACCAGCGGGCCAAGGTCTACGTCCAGGACCGCATGCGCGAACACGGCGCCGCCCTCTGGTCCTGGCTGCGGGACGGCGCCCACGTCGCCGTCTGCGGTGACGCGGCCCGGATGGCGAAGGACGTCGACCTGGCTCTGCGTGAACTCGTCGCCCGCCACGGCAGGATGAGCGACGAGGAGGCGTCCGCCTACGTCGAACAGATGGCCGCGGACAAGCGCTATGTACGCGACGTCTACTGACCGCCGCCCCCGGGGCGCCGCGCGGACCGGCGCACCCCCGGAGCACGCGAGCCCGACCCGATCCGATCCGGATGAAAGGCTCTAGAGTGCGGAGGTGGCGTCGTACAGCATGGGGCAGGCCGCGCGGCTGCTCGGGGTGAGTTCGGAGACCGTTCGCCGGTGGGCGGACGGGGGCAGGCTGGGCATGGAGCGCGACGGGTCCGGACACCGGGTGATCACGGGCGTCGACCTGGCCCGGTTCGCCCAGGAGCGGGGCGCCGGGCTGCACGCCGTCCCCGAGGACGGTGTGTCGACCTCGGTGCGGAACTCCTTCGTGGGGATCGTGACCGCGGTACGGGTCGACGACGTGGCCGCGCAGGTGGAGGTGCAGTCGGGGCCCCACCGGCTGGTGTCCCTGGTGACCCGCGAGGCCGTCGAGGAACTCGCGCTCGACGTCGGCGTCACGGTCACGGCCCGGGTGAAGTCGACCAGCGTCCATATCGACCTGCCCTGAACCGGGTCCGGCGGGGAGAGGGGCAGGCGGGGCCTCAGCGGTACAGGCGGGGCCTCAGCGGCAGAGGAGCGCCGCGCGCAGGTCCACCCGGTCGTCGAGGCGGGAGAGATCGCGGCCGGTGAGGGCCTCGATCCGTTCGACCCGGTAGTGGACCGTGTTGACGTGGACGTGCAGGGCCTCGGCGGTCCGTGCCCAGGAGCAGTCGTGCCCCAGGAAGACCTCCAGGGTCTCCAGGAGCATGCCCCCCGACCCCCGTCCCGCCTTCGACAGCGGGCCCAGGACGGTCTCGCGGAAGACGGCGCGCACGGAGGCGGGGACACCGGCGAGGAGTACGGCCAGCCCGCCGAGGTCGCTGAGCCGGGCGACCCGGGGCGACCGCGGCGACCGCGGTGACCGCGGTGACATGGCGCGGGCCCCGGCGAGAGCGTAACGGGCCTGCGTCAGCGCGGTGTTCAGGGCGGAGGCGTCGACCGGGTCGCTCAGGCCGACATGCCAGGTGCTCTCCGGCCGGCAGGACCGGATCAACTGCGCGACCTCACGAAGCCGTTCGAGCACGGCACTGCTCGCGTCCCCTGTGTGTGCGGCCCCCGCGCGCGCGTTCCCCGCGCGCGCATCCCCCTCGTGCGCGGCGCCCGCCCGCGCCTCGCCCCCGGTCCCGGTCCCGTCGCCCTCGTACGCGAGAACGGCCACCGCCTCGCCCCCGTCGCCCGCCGCCACGGCGAACGCGGCGGACGGGAGATGGCCGAGCGCCTCGGTGAGCGCGGCCACGCCGTCATCCACGCCATCGGCCCCGCCATGCTCCCCGGCGCGGTCCCCGTCCGGGCGCAGCGTCGCCGCCAGGACCGTGTAGGAGGACCGGCCGGCCAGTCCGCAGGAGGCCAGCGCCCGCTGGAGACGGCCGGTGTCCGCGCGTGGGCCGCCGACGGCCTCCAGCAGCCGCGCGGCGGCGGGGCCGCGACCCGCCCGGCTCCGGTCCTCGCGGCGCCGGTGGCGGCCCAGGAGTTCGCCTATCTCCTGGAGGACCCTCGGCGGGACCCGGCCCTCCTCGGGCAGGTGCAGATACCAGGTGTCGAAGGCGGTGCCGTCCGCCTCGATCCGCAGCGTCGTGCCCCGCGCGCCGGTCAGGGCTTCCCGCGCCTCCCGCGCCCCGAGCGCCGTGGTGTCGCCGGTGCGGGCGACGGTCCGGCCCGTCGCGGTGAGGAGGTGGCAGGCGGGCGTGCCGAGGTGGGCGAAGGCCCGGTCGAGCAGGTCACCGGCCGTCGCGCCGTGTTCCAGCGCGCGGTCGAGGTCGACGCGGACGTTCTCCGGCAGCTTGTGGTGCCCGGCGGGGTGGCGGCTGAGCTCTCCCCACTGGCGCAGGTACACGGCCTCGGTGACGGCCCGGAAGCTGGTGCGCGGGGGCACCGCGATGAGGGCGATGCGGTGTCTGCGGCACGCGTCGACGAGCGGTGGCCTTCAACGCGCAGTGGTTCCGCATCGCCGTCGACCCCAGCTCCGGGGAGCTCCGCATCCTGCGCAGCGTCCACGCGGCCGACGCCGGCAAGGTCATGAACCCCATGCAGTGCCGGGGCCAGGTCGAGGGCGGCGTCGCGCAGGCGCTCGGCGCCACCCTCTTCGAGACCGTGCGGACCGACGAACGCGGCGAGGTCACCACGGCCGCCTTCCGCCGCTACCGGCTTCCGCAGTACGCGGACGTGCCGCGCACCGAGGTGCACTTCACCGAGACCGGCGACGCCATCGGCCCCCTCGGCGCCAAGTCCATGAGCGAGAGCCCCTTCAACCCGGTCGCCCCCGCCCTCGCCAACGCCCTGCGGGACGCCACGGGCATCCGCTTCACCGAGCTGCCGGTGACCCGCGACCGCGTCTGGCTCGCCCTCGACCGCCAGGCGGGAAGCACCGGTCACCGGGCCGGGCGATGGTGAGGACATCAGTCATGCGGATCGGGCGTCACCGGGGCGCCGCCGCCCGGCGACGAGCCCCGGTAGCGAGCCCGGGTGACGAGCCCCGCTGACGGGGCCGCGGGGTGCCCGCCTCGTCGCTTCCTCCGAAGGGCCTCTCATTCGCGATGGAGGGTCCCACGACTTTGTTGCAAGTGAGAGCGGAACCGGCCTACGGTGTCGCATATGCAGTCCTACACCATCGGGCAGGCCGCGCGGCTCCTGGGCGTCAGCCCGGACACGGCGCGGCGCTGGGCGGACGCGGGCCGGGTCGCGACCCACCGCGACGAGAGCGGTCGGCGCGTCATCGACGGCAAGTCCCTCGCCGCGTTCTCCGTGGAGATCGCGCAGAGCGACGACGACGGCGACGCCTCGTACACCTCGGCCCGCAACGCGTTCCCCGGGATCGTCACGGCGATCAAGCTCGGTGACATCGCGGCCCAGGTCACCATCCAGGCCGGCCCGCACCGGCTGGTCTCCCTCCTCACCCGGGAGGCCGTGGAGGAACTCGGACTGGAAGTCGGCATGCAGGCCACCGCCCGCGTGAAGTCGACCAGCGTGCACATCGACCGCACCTGACCACCCCTCACGCAGTACGCACCACGCGGAACGCACCGCGTCCCGCGCGCCCCGGCCGTCGGCGCGGCCGGCCTGTTCCCTCAACCACCGTTCCTCATCCAGGAGTTCAGACCCTCATGTCCTTCACCCCCGCCAGACGCCGTACCGCCGCCACCGTGCTCACCGCCGCCCTGCTCGTGCCGCTCGCCGCCTGTGCGAGCGACGACACCACGAAGGACGCCGGCGGATCCACCGCGACCGGCTCCACCAGCGCCGCGCCCCCGGCGAACCTGACCGTCCTCGCGGCCGCCTCGCTCACCGACGTCTTCAAGACGGCGGCCACCGCGTACGAGAAGGCGAACCCCGGCACCAAGCTGACGTTCTCCTTCGCCGGCTCGCAGGAACTCGTCGCCCAGGTCTCCCAGGGTTCGCCCGCCGACGTCCTGGTCACCGCCGACACCAAGAGCATGGACAAGGTGAAGGCCGACACCGACACCCCGGCGATCATCGCGAAGAACCGGCTCGTCATCGCCACCGGCGAGGGCAACCCGCACAAGGTCGACGACCTCAAGGACCTCGCCGACCCCAAGCTGAAGGTCGTCCTCGCGGCCCCCGAGGTGCCCGCCGGCAAGTACAGCGAGCAGATCCTGGACGCCCAGAAGATCACGGTGAAGCCGGTCTCCCAGGAGCCCAACGTCCGCGCCGTGCTCAGCAAGGTCGAACTGGGCGAGGCCGACGCCGGCCTCGTCTACAAGACGGACGCGGAGAGCGCGCAGGACAAGGTCGACGCCGTCACCATCCCCGACGACCAGAACGCCATCGCCGAATACCCGGCCGCCTCCCTGAAGGACTCCAGAAACGCCGAGGCCGCCGCCGCGTTCGTCGCCTGGCTGTCCTCGCCCGAGGGGCAGAAGATCCTTCAGGACGCCGGCTTCCAGAAGCCGTAAGCGTCCGGATCTCCCAGACGGGAGGGGCTGCCCGCACCGGGGGACCGGGCAGCCCCTCCGCCCCTCGTCCACACCTCTTCGGGATCTTCGATGAAACGAGCAGGCGTACGAACCCCGGGCGCCCGCCCGCCCCTCGCCCTGGCTCTGCCCGCGCTCCTGGCGGTGGCCTTCCTGGCCCTCCCGCTGATCGGCATCCTCGTCCGCACCGAGTGGAGCGAACTCGCCGGGCACCTCCGCTCACCCGGCACCGTCCAGGCGCTGAAGCTGTCGCTCCTCGTCTCCTTCTGGGCGCTCGGACTCTCCCTGCTCCTCGGCGTCCCACTGGCCTGGCTGCTCGCCCGGGTGCCGTTCCCCGGCAAGGCGTTCGTCCGCTCGCTGGTGCTGCTGCCCATGGTGCTGCCACCGACCGTCGGGGGCGTGGCGCTGCTCCTCGCCTTCGGCCGCCGCGGACTCCTCGGCCCCTGGCTGGAGGGCACCTTCGGCCTCACCCTGCCGTTCCACACCTCGGGCGCGGTGATCGCGGCGACCTTCGTCGCCATGCCCTTCCTCGTCATCAGCCTGGAGGGCGCGCTCGGCGGACTGCGCCCCCGGTACGAGGAGACCGCGGCCTCCCTCGGCGCCTCACCGGTCCGGGTGTTCTTCACCGTCACCCTGCCCATGGTGGCGCCCGGTGTCCTCGCCGGAGCGGCGCTCACCTGGGCCCGTGCGCTGGGCGAGTTCGGCGCCACCATCACCTTCGCCGGCAACCTGCCCGGCTCCACCCAGACCCTGCCGCTCCAGGTCTATCTGCTCCTCCAGGACGAACCGGAGGCGGCGACCTCCGTCTCCCTGCTGCTCCTCGCCATCGCCATGGGCGTACTCGTGGCGCTGCGGGGGCGCTGGACGGGCACGCCGAGCGAACGCGCACGCGCCGCCGCCACCGGCACCGCCGCCGACTCCGTCCCGGACGCCATGGACCCGGCCGTCGTCGAACCCCTGGACCGGGCCGTCCCCGCCGCCCCGTCCGGCGAACGCTGGTCCCTCCACGCCGAGGTCACCGGGTTCACCCGTCTCGACCTGGCGGCCGAACCGGGCACCACCATCGCCGTCGTGGGACCGAACGGCGCCGGGAAGACCACCCTGCTGCGTGCCCTCCTCGGCCTCACCCCCCGCGCCCACGCGAAGCTCCGGCTCGGCGGCACGGACGTCACCGCGCTGCCCCCGCACCGCCGCCGTGTCGCCTGGGTCCCGCAGGACGGCGCGCTCTTCCCGCATCTGACCGCCCTCGCCAACACCGCCTACGGGCTCCGCGCCCAGGGCGTCCACCGCGCGGAGGCCCGCCGCGACGCGCAGGCATGGCTCGACCGCCTCGGCGTCGGGCACCTGGGGCACCGCAAGCCGCCGCAGCTCTCCGGCGGCCAGGCCCAGCGGGTCGCCCTCGCGCGCGCCCTCGCCGCCCGCCCCCGTCTCCTGGTCCTGGACGAACCGCTCGCCGCTCTCGACCAGACCACCCGCGCCCATGTCCGCCACACCCTGCGCACCCACCTGGCCGGCTTCGGCGGCGTCTGCCTCATCGTCACCCACGACCCCGTCGAGGCCGTCTCGCTGGCCGACCGTGTCCTCGTCCTCCAGGACGGCCGCGCCCTCCAGGACGCCGCCCCGGCCGAGGTCACCCGGCACCCCCGCTCCCCGTGGGTGGCCCGGATGCTGGGCCGCAACGCCTGGCCCGGCACCGCCACCCCCGACGGCGTCGCCCTGGACGGGGGCGGCACCCTCGTCGCAGCCGAGCCCCCGCCGCCCGGCACCCCGGCCCTCGCGATCGTCGCCCCGGAAGCGGTGTCACTGCACCGCGAGCGGCCCACCGGCAGCCCCCGCAACGTCTGGCCGGGCACCGTACGCGAGATCACCGCCAGCGGCAGCCGCCTCCGCGTCCTCGTGACCTCCGACGCCGCGCCCGACCTCGTCGCCGAGATCACCCCCCAGGCCGTCGCCGAACTCGGCCTGGCGGACGGGGTGTCCGTCTGGACGGGCATCAAGGCGACCGAGACCACGGTCGTCCCGCTCTGACCTCCGGCCCGTGTCGGCGCCGGGGCCTGCCGGACCGGCATCAGTCCAGCCAGTCCAGAGGGTCGGGCGCCGGCTCGTTGTCCTCGTTCAGCGTGGTGACCGAGACCGGAAGCCCCAGTGACGCCAACTGCGCGGTCGACTCCGGTGGCAAGGTCAACCGGGTACGGCTCAGCACCACTCCCGCGATGGCGATCTGGGCGCTGTATCCCCGCTCCGTCAGACTGCGCAGACCGTCGAGCACCGGGGTCACGAGGGACACCATCGCGGCGATCTGGCGGTCCGGCCGATCCGAGAAGCCGGAGTCGAAGGTGCACGACCACCATCCCGGTCCCGCGTGGATCACAGCCGACTCGTGGCTGTCCGCGCCCGGAGCGATGCCCAGCGTCCTGCGGACCAGGTCGGCGTCGAGATCGGCCGCGGTCACGGCGAGAGAGGTGGTGACGGAGTCCCAGGAGCGGGGAGCCGTCCTCTGGTCCGGTTCGTTCGGCATGTCGGTCATCGCGGTATCGGTCATCGCTCGTTCAGGCTCGGAGAAAGGACGAGGGGAATACCCAGGCGGGCCATGCGGTCCATCTCAGTGGGGGAGAAGACGATCTCTGAATCGTTGTCCGCGTAACCATGGATCGTCACGCTGGCCTCGACGCCTTCACGGAGAATTTCCCGGAGCGGGCCGAGACACGATTCGGCGGCGGACAGGACTTCGTCCAGTTGCTCCCGCAGGCTCCTTGCCGATCGCTCGCTGTTCTCGAATCCCCAGTACCCACTGGTGTCTCCCGGATTCCATCGACGGGGCCCTGGGCGCAGCGCGCCGGTCGGCTGCAGACCGAGGCGGCGTGTGACGTCGTCGGGGTCGAGCTCGGGGCTGCTGAGGACGAGTTCCACCCGAGTGAGAACCCAGGTATAACCTGCATTGGCCGTCATCGTGAATCTCCGTCGTGCTTCCGGGCGGAAGCAACCTTACAGGTGCTCCCGGCATGCCGCCCAGTGCACGTTTCCCATGTTTTCGGTGAGCAGTTCATCAAGATTCGTCTTTCTGGCGACGGTCGTTGAATTCTCGTACACGGTGAATCCGCCCGGGCCTTTGGCCTCGGGGGGTGCGAGGGTGTAGTTGGGTATGCGGTCTCCGGCGTGAAATGTCTCGACCCAGCCCCCACTCGGATAGGAGCCGCCCTCCACCGCGACGCCGTTGAGACCGGGGATTCTCCCCTCGTCCGGTATGTAGAACTTGATCGTGGTCCCCTCCGGTACGACGACTTCACCTGCGGCCCGATGCAGATAGCCATGGCCTGCCAGCACGGTCTCGCCGTCCGGGCGTCCGCCACCCAGTACCCGGGTCGCGTAGTAGCGACCGTCGTCGTCCGGCCACTTGCGGGAGATGATCTCCGGTTTGCTCTCCATGACGGCACGCTTGATGTCCTCGGGGGAGGGCATTTCTCCCCCCGTTCCCCGGCTCGTCAGGTTGTCCAGCGCGCCCTTGCCGGGCGGGCCGTCGAGACCATGCCGCATGCTGGCGCGCAGACCGCCGCGCAGCGCTCCGGCGCCTTTGGTCCCCACGAGTTCGGGGACCAGACGGCCGAGGAACTCGGAGGGGTCCCCCTTCGCGGCGTCCCAGGCGTTCTTGAGGGCGCGATCGGGATTGGCGACGGTGGTGGCAAGGCCGGCAAGCGTCATGTTGACGCCCTTGTAGTACTCGGCGGGGTGCGTGAGGTTGTAGACGTCGAGCGGATTCAGCGCGCGGACGAAGTTCACCAGTCCCGCGGTGCCCTTGATGATGCCGCCACCGAAGTGGGCCAGTTCGACGCCCTGACCCATGCCCCAGTCCATCAACTCGAGCTTGGCCTTCTCCCTGCCCGTGGGTTCCTGGGGCGCGTGCGCCATCGCCGCCCTGACCGCGCCCTTCGCTAGATCCGCCGCTTCGTTCCGCGCCTTGCGGGCGTCCGCCAGGATCTCCCGTGCCTGGGAGCGCTTGGAGGCGCCGGGGTCGGAGAACTTTCCTGGATGCGGCAGCGGGCTGTCACCGTTGCGTGCCGCGTTGTAGGCGTCGACCTTCTTGTTGTAGTTGTCGACGGCGGCCTTCGAATCCTTCTCGCCCTCCTTGTACAGGGCGACTGCCTCCCGTGCCTTGCCCTGTGCGCTGACCACGGCCTTGGAGTAGGTCTCCAGGGCTTTGGCCGCGTCCTCGAAAGCGTCCGCGGCCCGCAGCCAGTCAGTGGGGAGGGGAGCGAATTTCTTCCGGAAGGTGTCGGCGGCCTCTCCCTTCCACGCACTCGGGTCGAGCTTCTTCATCCCGCCACCGACGAGGTCGAAGGCCCGCTGGAAGTCCCTCAGGTTCTTGACGGCAGCGGCAATCTGGTCCGGTTTCCCGTGGACGAGTTCATTGGCTTCCTCGGTCTGTCCGAGTTGCTGTTCCCCGACCTCGGCGCCGAGTGAGGAGGCCGTCTCGTCCCCCCCAGTCCTCCACCGCCTCGGCGACGCCGTCGTAGCCGTAGTGGCGCAGGCCCTGGCCGGCCTTGTCGGTAGCCCAGTCGACGCCCTCGCCGACGACTTCCTTGCCTTTGTCGATGCCGCTGTCGACCGTGTCGACGACCTTGTCGAACCCTTTGCCCGCGAGGTCGCCGATGACTCCGAAGTCAGGCATCAGCGGCTCTCTCCCCAGCGGGGCTGCTCAGCCTGGTCGATGGTCGCCTGGTCGGGATCGAAGACTTCCTTGAGCTCCTCGTCCATGCGGTCACGCACCGCCGGGTCGATCAGTCCGGAGCGCTCCATGGAGTCCAGTTGCGCGTCCATGACGTCGTAGCCGGTGTTCTTCCAGGTCTGCTTGACGTCTTCGTGCGCCTGGGAGAACGATTCCCCGCTCCAGTCGGCGTTGTCCCACGCGCGGGGTGTTCTTCCAGGTCTGCTTGACGTCTTCGTGCGCCTGGGAGAACGATTCCCCGCTCCAGTCGGCGTTGTCCCACGCGCGCTGGTCCCAGATCGTCTCCCAGCTCATCTGCTTGACCTCGTCCTCGGACAGGTGCGGATTGCCGTTGAGTGCGTTCACACCGACCTTGATGGAGTCCTTGACGTACCGCTCCTGCTCGGCATAGGAGCCCGCTGACAGTCCGACTCCCTGGGCGAAGACGTTCCCTTTCAGGGTCAGCGCCCGCACCCCCCACTCCCAGCGGTTGCAGAAGGTCTCGAACTCCGCCGCCAGGCCGCTGTGGCCCAGCTCCAGCCCCGACAGGGCGAGATCGGAGAAGCCACGACCGACCGACGCTTCGCCGATCATGCCGAGATCCTTCAACTCCGCGTGCGCCAGGTCGATCCCGTTGGCGATCTCCACCAGTGCCCAAGTGGGGGCATCCAGTATCGGTTCGTCCCCGCTCATCCCGGCCGTCCGAGGTCGACCGCCACGGCGTCGGGCACGATGCCCGCCACCGGCGGGAACACCATGCCGTCATCGCTGCCCGCGTCGAGCGCGACGCCTGCCGGGCCCGGAAGGAGCGGCACCATCTCGTCGAGCAGCCGTGCGCCGAGAATCGTCTGGTAGACCCACTCCCGAGAGGCGCCGTTCTGAACGCGGGCGAAACGAGCCAGCGCTGCCTCGTCGGTGAACGCGCAGATCCATCGCACACCGCCGAAGTCCGCGGTCCACAGGCTGTCCTGGTCGTCGAACGGCACCAGGACCGCTGCTCCCCTGAAGTCCTCCAGCAACTGAGCAACCCTCATCTGCGCCAGAGCGAGTTCCGTCATCGGCGGCGCGGGAGGAGCGGCGGGCCCTTCGCTGTCCGCGGGTGGTGCGGCATGCTGATTCAGTTCGGCCAGTCGGGAGACCGGTCGCGGCCTGGCCTTCTCATCCCCGTTGTCGATCACAGGCGCATGCTGCCACCGTCGCGTTCCCTCCTGCAACGTTGAAGGCCGGGCATCCGGTGCACGACGCCCTGTCGTGGCCGCCGGAGTGACGGTGATCATGGACGCCGTTCGAAGGCTTGTGCCGTCGTCACGACGGGACCCGGAAGGTCGGAGAAGCCCGCCCGCGACGGTCGTCCACAACCGGGGACCGCCGTCCCCGGACACGTGACTCGTCACAAGGAACGGAAGCCGCCCTTGACCTGCAAAAACGCAGGCGGGGGAGCCGAGGTTCAGGAGTAGACCGATGCTGCGCACCATGTTCAAGTCGAAGATCTAGCGTTTGGGTGTTTTCGCAGTTCAGAGGCTTGATGGACCCGCTCGAGTCAGCAAGCGGTCAGCATCGGGCGCGGGAGCGTCCCAGCTTGCTGTCCAGGTGGCCGCCATGACGGGGACCTGGACACAGGGGCCTGGTTCCCGCTTGGGACGCTCGCTGCGTTATTTCGACAGCTCGTCCGCGGCGGTGGGTACTGACCTCGATCGCGCCGGTGTCCTTCCCGCCCACGTGCCGCCGACATGGACCTCGGCTTCGCCACCGTCGTCACTTCCGACAGAGAGACCGAAGCCGCAGCCGATTCCACCGCGGCGGCCCTCCGCGTGACCTGCTGTGTCATGATCACCTGCGCCCGCAGGCGGGCGGGTCCCGGGTCTGCAGGGCAGCCGATTGCCGCGCCACCTGGGGCCTGCGCGGGTAGTCGACGGTGCGCTGAGCGCCCTGGCGGAGATGTCCGAGGGAAGGGCGGGCGCCCGACCCGCACGACAGGGGATCCCCGTATCCGCCGTGCAGCCGCCTCCCAGCAGCGATACTGGATGCATGGACACGACGACCACCGCCCCTCGCGCCGAGGTCCTGCGGGACCGCTACCGCAGCCGACTGCCCGAGTGCTTGCAGGAGCTGGCCGGCCCCGTCGAGGGCAACGTGGACCTGCCGCTCCACATCGTCTGGTCCGGGCGGACGAGCTACAGCCTGGACCGTCCGAAGTCCCGCATGACGCTCTACCGGACCGTCCTCGCCGAAGGACTGAGTGAGGACCTGGTGGCTCTCCTGCACCACCGGCTGCTCACCGAGCAGTGGCCCGTGCTGCGGCGCTTGATCAGTCCCTACATCCGCGAGGTCTGGGAGGACGCCTTCCCCGAGCTGCTTTGTACCGCGTCGGCCGACATGACCGCCGCGTGAAGCTCACTCCGCTCCACGAGCGTCTCCTCGCCGACATCCTCGACCTCGGTTCCCCCTACCCTCCGGTCCTCGACGACGTGATCGGCACGAAGGTCCGTGCCCTCGCCGACCGCGGCACCGTCCGCGACCTCATCGATGTCCAGGCTGCCTCCCGCCACCGCTCCACCGCCGACCTCGAATCCCTGGGCCGCCGTCGCGCCCACGACGAGTTCAGCCTCGAAGACCTCCGCGACCGGCTGATCGGCGCCGACTGGTACGAGGATGAGGACTACACCGCGTACGGGCTCACCGCCCGGCAGATCGAAGAACTCAAAGCGTGGGCGCTGGCGTGGGTGGAGGATCTGGGCGCGCGGATCCATGACGAGAACGCCTGAGAGGCGGTCGTCGCGTCCATCCCCTCTGCCGCCGTTGCAACGAGAGGATGCGGTGTAGCCAGCAGGCTCCAACCCGGAGCCATCCATGGTGGTGGCTGCCATGCACGGCGGATGTGCAGGTCGGCCGAGCGTACCTCCAGTGGACTCAGGGCGAAACCGGGGTGCGGTGACGGTCACATACTGCATCCCGCTCCCACTCCAAGGGCCGGTCCAGGTCCCGACGGTGGAACTCCGTAACGGCCGGCTCGAAGAACCGGACGGCTTCCGGCTTGCTGACCCGCTGCTCGCATTCACGGCGGTTCGGCTCGTGGAAGCTGAACACCGTCATGCCTGTCCGCGTCCGTCAGCCGCGAGCGGCCCACCGGCAGCCCCCGCAACGTCTGGCCGGGCACCGTACGCGAGATCACCGCCAGCGGCAGCCGCCTCCGCGTCCTCGTGACCTCCGACGCCGCGCCCGACCTCGTCGCCGAGATCACCCCCCCAGGCCGCCGCCGAACTCGGCCTCGCGGACGGGGTGTCCGTCTGGACGGGCATCAAGGCGACCGAGACCACGGTCGTCCCGCTCTGACCTCCGCCACCCGGCCTCAGGCCCAGGGCAGCAGTACCGGCGCGGGACTCCCGTCCCGCCAGCCGGGCCCGAGCGCGGCCAGCGCGTCCCCGATCGCGGCGCCGCGCAGGAAGGCGGCGCGATGCCCCGCCGCGATCCGGCACCCGTCGTCGGTCCATGAGACGGGCACGAGGCGTGTGCCGCCGGGCGCGCCCTTGGCCTCGCCGTGCACGGGGAGGCGGGGTAGCCGGGGGAGCGGGCGGCCGGAAAGACCGGCGAGGAGGGGGCCGAGAAGGGTCCGGGCCGAGACCAGAGCCGCGTACGGATTGCCCGGCAGCCCCACCACCCAGCGGCGTGAGCCGAGTTCGCCGAGTTCGCCGGGTTCGGCGAGTTCGGCGAGCAGCATGGGGTGGCCGGGACGGCAGGCGACCGTGTCGACGACCGTCCGGGCCCCGCCGTCCGCGAGGAGGCCCCGCAGTTGGTCGGTGGCACCGACCGAGGTGGAGCCGGTGACCACGACGACATCGGCGGCCTCGCCGTGAGCACGGACCGCACGGACCGCACGGGCCAGTTCGCCGTGCGGGTGGTCGGGCACATGGCGCAACGCGACCGTCTCACCGCCCAGTTCGGCGACGAGAGAGGGAAGGAGAGGCCCGAGCGCGTCGCGCACCCGCCCCGGTTCCGGGACGCCCGAGTGGTCCAGCTCGTCGCCGGTGACCAGCACGGCGACGCGGGGCCGGGGCCGTACCGGCAGGGTGTCGTGGCCCGCGGCGGCCGCCAGTCCCAGGAGCGCCGGACCGATGCGGGTACCGGCCGGGGCGAGACAGACGCCGGCTGCCGCGTCCTCGCCGGTACGCCGGATGTGGCGGCCCTCCGCCGGTGCGGTGCCGAACACCCGCCCACCGGTGCTCCTCGCGACTTCGACCGGTACGACCGCGTCCGCGCCGGGCGGGACGAGGGACCCCGTGGAGATGCGCACGCACTCCCCCGACCCGAGAACCCCCTGCCAGGCCGTGCCCGCACAAGCGGTTCCGCGGACGGTCCAGGGCGGGGGACCGGACACGGTGTACCCGTCCATCGCCGCCGTGTCGAAGGCCGGCTGGGGGCGGAGGGAGCGGAGGTCGCCGGCGAGCGTGAGCCCGGCGGCGTCGTGCAGGGGTACGCGGCGCGGGGGAGCGGGCCGCGCGGCGCGGTGCGCGCGCATGCGGGCCGCGGCCCAGGGAACCGCCCGCCCGGTTTCCGTGGTGGACGGGGGCGGTGCGGTCACGGCGGCGGTGGGCACGGCAGACATGGCGCCACCCTCCGCCGCCGGTGTTTCGGGCCCCGGCCGGCCTCATGTCAACGGCGCGCCGATCGACTCACAGGCCGTGCGCGCCGACCGTGAGCCGCTGCCCCCTGGCCCCGCGCCGACCGTGAGCCGCTGCCCCTGGCCCCGCGCCGGCCGTGAGCCGCGTCCGGGGACCGGCTCCTGCCCGGGACCGGACGATCAGGCGGTGGCGAGGGCGATCTCCGTGGACTTGATCAGCGCCACGACGGAGGCGCCGGCGGCCAGGCCGAGGTCCTCCACGGCCTCCTTGGTGATCGCGGCGGTCAGCTCGCCGCCCTCGACGGACACCTTCACCGACCCCATCGCGGCACCGGTCGCGACCTCCGTGACGGAGCCCGGAAGCTGGTTGCGGATCGACACGCCCTCGACCGGGCCGGTCGCGAGGGCCACCTCGGTGGACTTCACCAACGCCCTGACGGCGGTGCCCTCGGCCAGCCCCAGATCCTTCACGGCGTCCGCGGTGATCGCGGCGGTGATGTCCTGACCGCCGTCCAGGCGCACCTTCACCGAGGCCATGGCCTCACCGGTGGTGACGGCGGTGACGGTACCGGGGAGCTGGTTACGGATGGACAGGCTCATACGACACGCCTCACAAGTACCGGGATGCGCAACGTCACTTCTGTGACCTGCGTCGACTCTCACCGACGCTACCGGAACGGCGAACGCGCGCCGGGGCCCGCGTCTCCTCCACCAGCCGAACGGACGCATCGGGCCTGCTCATCGGGCCCGCCCGATCCGCCCGTCCCGCGTCGGTCCAGCCAGTCCAGAGGGTCGGTCGCCGGCTCGTTGTCCTCGTTCAGCGTGGTGACGGAGACCGGAAGCCCTGGGTCGATTCCGGTGGCAAGGTCAACCGGGTACGGCTCAGCACCACTCCCGCGATGGCGATCTGAGCGCTGTATCCCCGCTTCGTCAGACTGCGCAGACGGTCGAGCACCGGGGTCACGAGGGACACCATCGCGGCGATCTGGCGATCTGGCGGTCCGGCCGATCCGAGAAGCCGGAGTCGAAGGTGCACGACCACCATCCCCGCCCTCGCCGGGCGGGCCGTCGAGACCATGCCGCATGCCGGCGCGCGGCCCGCCCGCGCAGTGCTCCGGCGCCCTTGGTCCCCAGGAGTTCGGGGACCAGGCGGCCGAGGAACTCCGAGGGCCCCCTTCGCGGCCTCCCAGGCGTTTCCGAACCCTCGGCGAGGACCAGGGCGGACGGCCGAGGCGCGAGCCGGGTAGTGCCGGGGTGCCCGGATCGGACGCCGGCAGGGCCCGCGACAGCGGTCCGGCCGATTTGACTCCGCGGCCGGTTCTGCCACCGTGGGAGTGTCATGTCCCACGCATCCCGCGGCTCCGTCCGCACAGGTGCCGCCGGGAACCTGGCACCGAACGGCCACCCCGTTCTCGCTGCCCGGTTCACCGTCCCCGGCGTGTCCGGGACATACATCCGCAGGCCCCGCGCGACCGACTGCCTCACTCGGGCCATGGCGGGCCCCGACCGCCTGGTGCTGGTCAACGGGCCGGCGGGGGCGGGCAAGACCTGGCTGGTCGCCGACTGGGCGGGCCGAGCGGCGCCCCCCGCCGGCCGGGTGGTGTGGCTGACGGCCGAGTCCGGGGACAACGCTCCGGGCATCTTCTGGGCCTACGTCCTGGCGGCCCTGCGGCACCAGGGGGTGGCCCTTCCCGAAGGCGTCGCCGGTCCCGCCGGCCCCGGCGCGGTGGACGACTCGCTTCTGTCGCGGCTCGCGGCACATCTGAACGCCCGGAGAGAGCCGGTGATCCTCGTTCTCGACGACTTCGAGCGGGTGGCCGCGCCCGAGATCGCCGACGGGTTGCAGTTCGTCCTCCACCACGCCGGCCAGGGACTGCGCCTGCTCCTCGTCAGCCGTACCGAGCCGCTGCTTCCCCTCCACCGGTACCGCGCCTCCGGTGAACTGACCGAGATCCGAGCCGCCGACCTGGCGTTCCTTCCCGGTGAGACGGCCGCTCTGGCGCGCCGGCACGGCCTGTCCCTGTCGGACGAGGCCGCCCGGACGCTGACGGAACGCACCGGGGGATGGGCCGCGGGGCTACGGCTGTGCATTCACGCTGCGCAGCGGACAGACGACCCGGAGCGCTTCCTGAAGGAGTTCGAGACGGGGGATAGCACGATCGCGGACTTCCTGCTGTCCGAGGTGCTGGAGACCCAGTCCCGTGTGAGCCAGGACCTGCTGCTGCGGACCAGCATCTGCGAGCGGGTCCATCCCGGCCTGGCGAACGCCCTCACCGGCCGGGACGACGCTGCTCTCGTTCTCGCGGAGCTGCAGCGCTCGAACGCGTTCGTCGAGCCGGCGGGCCACTCCTGGTACCGGATGCACCCGCTGTTCTCCGAGACTCTCCGGGCCCGCCTGCGCACGGCACACCCTGGGCTGGAGCGGGAACTGCACAGCATGGCCGCCCGCTGGCTGAGCGGTGCCGGGCTGCTTACGACGGCCCTGCCGCATGCCGCCGACGCGGGCGACTGGACGTACGCCGCGGACCGGCTCGTCGACGAGCTGGCGATCGGGCAGCTCCTCACGGGCCCGGACGCGGACCGTCTGCGCGAACTGTTCACCGCGATGGCACCGGACACGCAGGGTCCCGCCGCCGATCTGGTCCGTGCCGCCTGCGAACTGGCCCGGCAGGACACCGACCGGGGGCTGGCGTCCCTGGACCGTGCCGAGGCCCACCTGCCTGCGGCCGATACGGAGCAGGCGTCGGCCGCCCACCTGAGCTGTGCGCTGCTACGGGTGCTGGCCGGACACCTGCTCGGCTCGGTGGACATGGCCGAGAGCGCTGCCCGGCGGGCGGAGGAACTCGGCGGGCGGGAGGACCTCTCGGAGCGGCTGGAGGCGCATCCGGAGATCCGCGGGCTGTGGCTGGCCGCCCTGGGATCGGCCCGGCTGTGGGCGGGCCGCTTCGGCTCGGCACGATCGGCACTGGCGGCCGCGGTGGACGCGTCCGACGGCCCCTCCACGGCCCTCTCGCGGCACGACTCCCTCGACCGCCTCGCCCTGATCGACTTCCTGGACGGATGGCCGGACCGTGCCGAGGGCCGTGCGCGGCAGGCGATCGTCGAGGCGGAGCGGTCCGGCGTGCGGCCCCCGGCCCGCACGTCGCTCGGGCGCCTGGTGCTGGCGTCCGTGGACATCGAACGCGACGATCTCTCCTCCGCCCGGACGCACGTCGACCGGGCCGTCCCGCCGTCACCCGCCCACGGAGACCCGGTCGGCGTCTTCTGGCTGGCCGTCACGCGCTCACGGCTGCTGCTCGCCGGGGGCCATGCGGCCGAGGCCCTGCGCGTGCTCGACGACCTGCGGGAGACACCGTCCACCGCGAAGCCCCCACCCTGGGTGGACGGGCAGGTGGCACTGGCCGCGGCCGCCGGACACCTGGCCCGAGGGCAACCGTCGGCAGCGGTCGGGGTGCTGGCCGGACGTCAGCAAGTGGGACCGGAGTACGCGATCGCCGCCGCTCACGCCCTCCTGGCGGCGGGCGACGAGGAGGCGGCCCGTCTTCTGGTCGACACCCTGCCCGGCCCCAACGGCCACGGCCCGGGTCTCACCGTCCGGACCCTGCTGGTGCGGGCCGAGCTCGCCCGCATCCTGGGGGACGAGGCCACGGCCCGGCACCTGGTCGCCCGGGCCCTGTCCGTCGCGCGGCCCCAGCGCCTGAGACGTCCCTTTCTGGAGGCCGGCGCCTGGCTCCGGGGAACGCTCGACCACCTGCCCGCGACGGGGCAGACTCTCGGCTGGCTTCCGGAGGGTCTGCTACCGGAGACGCAGACCTCGCACTCCGGCGAGCCGGCCCCCGCTCCCGTGACCGATCCGCTCACACACCGTGAACGTGAGGTCCTGGAGCTACTGGCGGAGCTGAGGTCGACGCAGGAGATCGCCGGCGAACTGCTGCTGTCCGTCAACACGGTCAAGACCCACTTGAGGAACATCTACCGCAAACTCGGGGTGGTCCGTCGGGGCGAAGCCGTGCGCCGGGCCCGGGCACTCCGTCTGCTGTGAGGAACACGGGGGACGGAGGCCACCCGGTCAGGTCGACGCACGGCTCCGCGGCCGGGTCGCCTCGACCGGCTTCCCGTGGCAGCGGGCCCACTTGCGTCCGCCCCCGCACGGGCAGGGCGCGTTGTGCGGCCGGTGCGCGTCGGCGTCCGCGTACTCGCGCATGATCAGTGCGGGAGCCAGCCCCCGGCGCAACAGTCCGGCCATGGTGCGCATCGGGCGGTCGACGTGGTGGAAGAACGCCTTGAAGCCCGCGCAGAGGTGGTTGAGGCCCGGCTCGCCGGCCGGCGTGGCGTCGAAACGGTCCTTGGGACAACCGCCGTGACAGGCGAAGCGGACGTCGCAGTCGAGACAGTACCGGGGCAGGGTGTCGCGCTTGTCCCGGCCGAACTTCCGCTGCTGCGGTGAGGCGACCAGCTCCAGCATGTGCCGGTCCCCGATGTTGCCGAGCAGGTGGTCGGGCTCGACGAAGTGGTCGCAGGAGTAGAGGTCCCCGTTGTGCTCCAGCGCGAGGGCGCCGCCGCAGGTCTCGGAGTGCACGCACAGGGACGGCGGTTCGCCGTACCAGTTGGCCAGGGCCACGTCGAACATCTGGACGTACACCCGGCCGACGTCGTGCCGCACCCAGTCCTCGAAGACCTCGACGAGGAAGCGACCGTACTGCTCCGCCGTGACGGACCGGTCGGTCACGCGGTCCCCCTCCTGCCGGTACAGGGGCCGGTCCCCGGCGCGGACGCCCCAGCCGTCGTTCGCCAGCGGCAGTGCGCGCGCGGTGGCACGCTCCACGATCGGGATGAACTGCATGTGCGCGGCGCCGCAGACGTCGCGCAGAAACGCGTAGACCTCGCGGCCGTGACGGGCGTTCACGTCGTGCAGCGTGGCCAGCGCGTTCCACCGCACACCGTGCTCGCGCAGGTGCGTCAGCCCGCTCATCACCCGGTCGAAGGTGGGCTTGCCGCCCTTGTCGACCCGGTAGGCGTCGTGCAACTCGCGGGGACCGTCGATGGACAGGCCGACGAGGAAGCCGTTGTCACGGAAGAAGCGGGCCCATTCGGCGTCGACGAGCGTGCCGTTGGTCTGGATGGTGTTGACGATGCGCTGCCCGGGACGGGCGTACCGCCGCTCGTACTCGACCGACCGGCGGAAGAAGTCGAGCCCCATGAGTGTCGGTTCACCGCCCTGCCATGCCACCGTGACCTCGGGCGCCGGGCCGTGTGCCTCGATCAGCTGCCGGATGTAGGCGTCGAGCAGTTCGTCCGCCATCCGGAACCTGCTGCCCTCGTAGAGCAGCTCCTTGGACAGGAAGAAGCAGTAGGTGCAGTCCAGGTTGCAGATCGCCCCCGCCGGCTTGGCCAGCAGATGGAACGGCCGGCGCCGGACAGTCGGATCGGGCAGCTCCACAGTGCTCATCGGCTCAGGATGGGACACCCGCCCGCCTGCCCGCGTCACCCGGCACGGGTGACGCGGTCAGGTTCCCTCGTACGCCCCCTCCCGGCCCGGACGGCGCGGTACCCGCGCCGGCCGCTTCGGCGCACTCCGTCAGGGGTCCCGTCGCACGACGCACAGGGCCCAGATCACGAAGGCGTACAGCGCGATCAGGACGATCGACCAGAACGGATAGTAGGGAATCGACAGGAAGTTGGCGATGATCAGCAGGCCCGCGATGCCGACCCCGACGATCCGGGCCCATGTGGCGCGCGTGAACAGGCCCAGGCTGACGACGACGGCGATCGCTCCGAGGAGCAGCTGGAGCCAGCCCCAGCTGGTCAGGTCGAACTTGAAGAGGTAGTTGGGGGTGGACACGTAGACGTCGTCCTCGACGATCCCCATGATCCCCCGGAGGAGGTCGAGGACGCCGGCGATGAACAGCAGGACGCCGGCGAACGTGGTCAGCCCGCCGGCCGCCTTCGATGTGTCCGAGCTGCTGTGGGTCGTGGCCATGGGTCTCCCTCACTTCGTCGGTGCGACGCAGCGGCCGACGCCGCTTCTTCGAGCATGTGAACCGGAACGGGAGGAGTGATCACCCGCGGCGGGTGATGCCGGCGCGCCGGTTCGCCACCGCTCGCCGCGCCCGATCGGGGGCGGCGAACGGGAACGGGCGCGGCTCCTCGCCCTGTCACCCGCCAGGGGTGAGGCGGGGCGAGCCGTCCCCGGTGACCGTGGAAGGGCAACGTGCCAGGACCCGGGACACCCAGGAGATTCGTCATGGCCAAGCGCTTCAAGGGGAAGATCGCCCTGGACATCCGTGACGCCGAGCCGGACTGGGCACCGTTTCTCGCGCCGAAGGCACCCGAGAACGCTCCGAACGTGCTGGTCATCGCGTGGGACGACGTCGGTTACGGCACGATGGACTGCTTCGGCGGACCGGTGCGGACTCCGGCGATGTCACGGATCGCCGGCATGGGAGTGAGCTACGCGAACTTCCACACCACGGCGCTGTGCTCCCCGACCAGGGCCTCGCTGCTGACCGGCAGAAATGCGACGTCGAACGGAATGGCGACGATCGCCGAGTTCAGCTCCGGCTTCCCCGGCATCTCCACCCGCATCCCGTTCGAGAACGGGTTCATCTCGGAGGTCCTGGGGGAACGCGGCTACAACACGTACTGCGTCGGCAAGTGGCATCTCACCCCCGGCGAGGAGACCAACATGGCCGCGTACAAGGGGCGCTGGCCCCTGGGGCGCGGCTTCGAGCGGTTCTACGGCTTCCTCGGCGGAGAGTCGAACTGCTGGTACCCGGACCTGATCTACGACAACCACCCCGTCGACCCGCCGGCCACGCCCGAGGAGGGCTACCACATCGCCAAGGACTTCTCCGACAAGGCCATCGAGTTCATCCGCGACGCCCGGGCCGTCGACCCCGACAAGCCCTTCTTCATGTACCTCTCCCTCGACGCGGCCCACGCCCCGCACCACGTCTTCAAGGAATGGGCGGACCGGTACAAGGGCGTCTTCGACGAGGGGTACGAGGCGATCCGGCCCGGAATTCTGCGGCGCCAGAAGGAGCTGGGGCTGCTGCCGGAGGACACCGAACTCTCCGCGATCAACCCGCACGGCGAGCCGGCGGCGACCGGACCCGACGGCCAGCCGTGGCCGATGCTCGACACCGTCCGGCCCTGGGACGACCTCGGCGCCGACGAGCGGCGGCTGTTCACCCGGATGGCCGAGGTCTTCGCCGGGTACGTCTCGTACAGCGACGACCAGCTCGGCCGGGTGCTCGACTTCCTCGAATCGGTCGGCGAACTCGACAACACGATCATCGTGGCCGTCTCCGACAACGGGGCCAGCGGCGAAGGCGGACCGGACGGCACGTTCAACGAGTGGCGGTTCTTCAACGGCATGCCCACACCGACCGCGCTGTCCCTCGAACACATCGACGAGCTCGGCGGCCCGACCTCGTACAACCACTACAACACCGGGTGGGCCTGGGCGTTCGACACCCCGTTCCCGTACTGGAAGCGCTGGGCCGGATACGAGGGCGGCGTGGCCGACATGTGCCTGGTCGCCTGGCCCGCGGGGATCGAGGGCCGCGGGGAGGTCCGCCAGCAGTACGTCCACGCGGTGGACGTCGTCCCCACGCTCTACGACCTGCTCGGCATCGAGCCGCCCGACGTGCTCAAGGGCTACCCGCAGAACCCGATCGAGGGCGAGAGCTTCAAGGCGTCGCTCACCGATCCCGCCGCGCCCGGACGGCAGACCCAGTTCTACGCGATGCTGGGGCAGCGGTCGATCTACCACGAAGGCTGGCTGGCCTGCACGGTTCACCCGCCGCTGAGCGGCTGGGGCGACTTCGCGCACGATGTGTGGGAGCTCTACGACCTGACCACCGACCGGGCACAGTCGGTGGATCTGGCCGCCCGGGAGCCGGAACGCCTGGAGACCCTCAAGAGCCTCTGGTACTACTACGCGGGCGTCTACAACGGGCTTCCCCTGGACGACCGCAGTGCCCTGGAACAGGTGCTGGCCGAGCGCCCGCACGGAAGTCCCGAGCGCGACCGCTACGTGTACTACCCCGACTCCGCGGCGGTGCCCGAGCAGTCCGGCGTGGTGACCAGCGGACGGTCGTACACCATCGCCGCGGGGGTGGAGATGGGATCGGCCGATGCCGAAGGCGTTCTCTACGCCCACGGCGGCGGCGCCGGCGGCCACAGCCTCTACGTCAAGGACCACCGCCTGCACTATGCGTACAACTGGGTCGGCAGCAATCTCCAGGTCGTGGACGGGGATCGGGAGATTCCGCCCGGCAGGCACGTGCTCACGGCCGAGTTCGCGGCGAACGGGCGCAGCAGCGATCCCACGATGCCCGGCGCGTCGGGGACCCTCACCCTCTACATGGACGACCAGGAGGTGGGCCGCGACGACATCGTCACCCAGCCCGGCGCGTTCTGCGTCGTCGGGGACGGAATCTGTGTGGGCCGCGACGACGGCTCGCCGGTCACCCCTGACTACCGGGGGCCGTTCCCGTTCACCGGCGGAACGATCGACAAGGTCGTCGTCGACGTCTCCGGCGAACGCTACGTCGATCACGAGGCGCAGGTGCGCGGCTGGTTCATGACCGACTGACCGCATGACACGGGGGTGCCGGGGGAGCGACGCGAAGTGACAAGCACCGGAGGTGACGCCGTGAGCGACGCATTCGAAGCAGCGGGCGAAGTGGGCCCGATCGACTACCTGGTCGTCGAGTTCCCGGGCGGCCGGACGACCGGCGAGGGCTTTCCTCTCCTCGCCGATCTCGTGGACCGTGGCCTCATCCGGATCCTCGACCTGATGTTCGTCAGAAAGGACGACGACGGGACCGTGAGGGGCGTGGAGATCGCCGACCTCACCGGGGACGGCGGGCTCGACCTCGCCGTCTTCGAGGGGGCGTCGTCCGGACTCCTCGGCCAGGACGACCTCGACGAGGCGGCCACCGTGCTGGAGCCCGGCAGTTCCGCCGGCGTCCTGGTCTACGAGAACCTGTGGGCCGCGCCTTTCGCCGCGGCTCTGCGCCGTGGCGGAGCCCGGATGGTCGCCTCCGGGCGGATCCCCGTGACCGACCTCCTCGCCTCCCTCGACGAGACCGAGGCGGCCCACGGGACCACGCTCACCCAGACCTAGACCGTGCTCAGCAGCGCAGAAGGGACACAGCCATGCCAGGTCTCATCCGCGGGGTCGCACGCACCGCCGTCGTCGCCGGAACGGCGACCGCCGTGTCGAACCGTGTGTCGCGCCGTCAGCAGGGGCGGTGGGCGGCACAGCAGGGATACGAGGCGCCCTCGCCGCAGCCGGGATACCAGCAGGCGTACCAGCCGGAACCGCCCGCGGCTCCGGCAGCCCCCGACATGACCGGCAGGATCGAGCAGCTGAAGCAGCTCGGCGAACTCAAGGACCAGGGCGTCCTCACCGAGGCCGAGTTCGAGGAACAGAAGCGCACGATCCTCGGATCGTGACCGCCGCCCGACGAGTGAGACGGCCGAGGGAAGGGCGGGCGGCGCCCGACCTCGAATCCCTGGGCCGCCGTCGCGCTCACGACGAGTTCAGCCTCGAAGACCTCCGGGACCGGCCGACCGGCGCGGACTGGTACGAGGATGAGGACCGCACCGCGTACGGGCCCACCGCCGTCGCAACGAGAGGAGGCGGTGCGGGTTCCTGCCCTTGCCCGGGTGAAATCCGTCTTCCTCGGAATCTTCGAGTCCGACGAGTGCCGGTGTACAGTGAAGAATGCCCTTGACCTGCAAAAACGCAGGCAGGGAGCCGTCCTTCAGGAGTCCACAGTGCTGCGCACCATGTTCAAGTCGAAGATCCACCGCGCCACCGTCACCCAGGCCGACCTGCACTACGTGGGATCGGTGACCGTCGACCGCGAGCTGATGGACGCGGCCGATCTGCTGCCCGGGGAGCTCGTCCACATCGTCGACATCACCAACGGCGCGCGCCTGGAGACCTATGTCATCGAGGGCGAGCGCGGCAGCGGCGTCATCGGGATCAACGGGGCCGCCGCGCACCTGGTGGAGCCCGGGGACCTGGTGATTCTCATCAGTTACGCGCAGGTCGAGGACGCGGAGGCGCGCGGCCTGGTGCCGCGGGTGGTCCATGTCGACGCGGAGAACCGGATCGTCGCCCTAGGGGACGACGCCTCCGCGCCCGTGCCCGGTTCGGACACCGCGCGCAGCCCGCACGCCGTCGTCTGAGGCGGCCCGGGGGCCAGGCGGGGCCCGCGCCGTCCTACCATCCCCGCATGCTGGCCCTCCTCCACACCTCGCCCGTCCATGTCCCCGTCTTCGACGCCCTCCGCGACCGTGACCACCCCGGGCTGGAGCTGCGTCACCTGGTCCGCCCGGAGCTGCTCGAACGGGCCCGGCGCGAGGGGACGGACGCCGTCGCGGCGGAGGTCGCCGGGGCGGTGGGGGAGGCCGCGGCGGGGGCGCGGGCCGTGCTGTGCACCTGTTCGACGATCGGCGGGGTCGCCGAGGCGGCCGGCGCCCAGGCCGGGGTCCCCGTCCTCCGGGTCGACCGGCCGATGGCGGCGGCCGCCGCCCGGTACGGGCGGGTCGTGGTCGTCGCCGCCGTCGAGAGCACCCTCGCGCCCACGGTCGACCTGATCCGGGACGAGGCCCGCGCCGCCGGAGCCGGGACGCCCCGAATCCGGACGGCGCTGGTCGAGGACGCGTGGGAGCGGTTCGAGGCCGGGGACCGGGACGGCTACCTGGACGCCGTCGCCCGGGCCGTCACCGGCCTGGACGAGGCCGACGCCGACGCCGTCGTACTGGCCCAGGCGTCCATGGCCGACGCGGCCGCCCGCGCGACCACCCCGCTCCCGGTCCTCGCCAGCCCCGCCCTCGGCTTGCGCGCGGCGGCCGAGACCGTGGCGCGGGCATGACAGCCTCCGCCCGCGCCCGGCGGGCGTCACGGGCCGTCCCCACACCCCGTGACTGGATCCGGCGAGCGTGGGAACGCGCACCGGAGGACATTGGGAACGCACGACGTCGCACCATGGAGGCTCGGCATGACCCACCCGTACCCCGACCCCGCACCGCCGGTGCCCACGCCGGACCCCGGGACGCCGCCCGATCCGGGCCCGCTGCCCGGTCCCGTCCCGGCTCCCTCGCCCGTGCCCGGTCCGAACCCCGACCCGATCCCGCAGCCGCCGGGGCCCGCGCCGGACCCGGTGCCGCCGCCGGAGCCCCAGCCCGGTCCCGCCTGACCCGGCGGAGCCACCACGGCACGGAACGGGCCGGTCCCGCGCGCCGAGTGCGCGCGGGACCGGCCCGTTCCGCCGTGCGGCCGGTGTCAGTCCGTCGCGACCTCGTCCCGGTCCCCGCCCCACAGCGTGTGGAACGACCCCTCCCGGTCCGTCCGCCGGTAGGTGTGCGCGCCGAAGAAGTCGCGCTGCCCCTGCGTCAGCGCCGCCGGCAGCCGCTCCGCCCGCAGCGCGTCGTAGTACGCGAGCGCCGCCGAGAAGCCCGGCGTCGGGACGCCTTGGCGGGCGGCCGTGGCCACCACCTCGCGCCAGTCGTCCTGCGCCGCGCCGATCTCCTGGGCGAACTGCTTGTCCGACAGCAGGCTCGGCAGGTCCGGCTGCGCCTCGTACGCCGCGCGGATCCGGTCCAGGAAGGCGGCCCGGATGATGCACCCGGCCCGCCACAGCGCGGCGACCGCGCCCGGGTCGACGTCCCAGTCGTACGCCTCGCTGCCCGCCAGGACCTGGTGGAAGCCCTGCGTGTACGACACGATCTTGGACGCGTAGAGCGCCTGCTCCACCCGCGCCGCGAAGGCGTCCGCCTCGGCCCCGCCCAGCGGCTCCACCACCGGCCCCGGCAGTGACTGCGAGGCCTCGCGCAGGGCCGCGTGCCCGGAGAGCGACCGGGCGAACACCGCCTCCGCGATGCCCGAGACCGGGACGCCCAGGTCGAGGGCGATCTGCACCGTCCAGCGCCCGGTGCCCTTCTGCTCGGCCTGGTCCAGGACGACGTCCACGAACGGCTTCCCGGTCGCCGCGTCGGTGTGCGCCAGCACCTCCGCCGTGATCTCGATCAGATACGAGTCCAGCCGCCCGGTGTTCCAGGTGCGGAAGGTCTCCGCGATCCGCGCGGGGGAGTAGCCCGCCACCGACCGCAGCAGGTGGTACGCCTCGGCGATGAGCTGCATGTCCGCGTACTCGATGCCGTTGTGGACCATCTTGACGAAGTGTCCGGCGCCGTCCGGGCCGATGTGCGAGACACAGGGCGTGCCGTCGGGGGCCTTCGCCGCGATCCGCTCCAGCAGCGGGCCCAGCGACGCGTAGGACTCCTCCGAGCCGCCCGGCATGATGCTCGGCCCGTGCAGCGCGCCCTCCTCGCCGCCCGAGATGCCGACGCCGACGAAGTGGATGCCGCGCTCCCGCAACTCCCGCTCCCGGCGCCGGGTGTCCTCGAAGTGGGCGTTGCCGCCGTCGATGACGACGTCGCCCTCCTCCAGCAGCGGCGCGAACTCCTCGATGACCGCGTCCGTCGCCGCACCCGCCTTGACCATGATCACCAGCCGGCGGGGGCGCTCCAGCGCGGCGACGAACTCCTCGGCGCTCTCGGCGGGGACGAAGGTCCCCTCCTCGCCGAACTCCTCCACCAGGGCGCGCGTCCGGGACGCGGTCCGGTTGTGCACGGCGACGGCGAGGCCGTTGCGGGCGAAGTTGCGGGCGAGGTTGCGGCCCATCACCGCAAGCCCTGTGACGCCGATCTGGGCGGTTCCGCTCATGAGGTCTGCTCCTGGAAATCCGGGTGGTACGAGGGTCGGTTCGGGGGTGCTGCGGGTTCTCCGGGGTTCGGTTGTATCGGTGCGGGTGCTCGGGGGTGCTCGGGGCTTCTCCGGGCTCATACGTTACGGCGGCCGCGCCCATTCACCGATCTTCGGGGCGGGCACCCGGGCGGACGCTCCGGCGGGTGCTCGGGCGGAGACTCGGGCGGACGCTCCTTTCCAGCCGCTCGCGCCGAGCCCGCAGGCCGGTACGTCGGTATTCGGTCACTCTGGGCCGAAACGCTTGTCACGCTCCGTGCGCGCCCCCTACTTTGCGGCGTGCGGCAGCACCTGCCGCACCACCCGGAGACACGCACGGGTACCGCACCACGACGGGTAGTGGGGGAACACCATGGCCGGAACCGGTCGGCACCGCCGATATCAGCCGAGTCGCATCAACCGGGCGTCGCTCACGGTCACCGCCGGCGGGGCCGGAATGGCGCTCCCCCTCATCGGCGCGGCGCCGGCCGACGCCGCCTCCGCCGACACCTGGGAGAAGGTCGCGGCCTGCGAGTCCTCCGGCCGCTGGGGCGTCAACACCGGCAACGGCTACTACGGCGGGCTCCAGTTCAGCCAGTCGACGTGGGAGGCGTACGGCGGTACGCGGTACGCGGCCCGGGCCGACCTGGCGACCCGCGAGCAGCAGATCGCCGTCGCCGAGAAGGTCCTCAAGGGGCAGGGTCCCCGGGCCTGGCCCACCTGCTCCGAGCGCGCCGGGCTCACCCGCGGTGGTGAGTCGCCGGGCGTCGTCCCCGCGACGGCTCCCGCGCAGCGGAAGGCGGCACCGAGACCGCAGGCGGCGTCCCCGACCACCGTCCCCACCCAGCGCGAGGGCTACACCGTGGCCCGCGGGGACTCGCTCTCCAGCATCGCCGACAGCAAGCAGGTCCGGGGCGGCTGGCAGCGGCTCTACCAGCAGAACCGCTCGGTCGTCGGCGACGACCCCGACCTGATCTTCCCCGGCCAGCGCCTGGTTCTCCGGGCCCCGGCGGGCAAGGCGCCCGCCACCAAGTCGCCCTCGACGAAGGCCCCGGACCGGCGCGGTCCCGTCCCGGCCGCCCCCAAGGGCTCGAAGCCCGGTACGGGCGAGACGAAGGCGCCCGCCACCAAGGCCCCCGAGGCCGCGCCGAAGCCGAGACCCGAGCCCGAGCAGGCGCCCCAGCAGCAGGTGCGGACGCAGCCGCGGACCGCCTCGTTCAGCGCCCCGGTCACGGTCGGCCCCTCCACGGCGTACCGGAAGTCGGGCTCCTCCTGGTCGAGCGGCTACCACACCGGTGTCGACTTCCCGGTGCCCACGGGCACCTCGGTGAAGTCCGTCGCCGGCGGCAAGGTCGTCTCCGCCGGCTGGGCCGGCGCGTACGGCTACGAGGTCGTGATCCGCCATCACGACGGGCGCTACAGCCAGTACGCGCACCTCTCGGCGCTCAACGTCCGCGCCGGGCAGCAGGTCGCGGCCGGGCAGCGCATCGCCCGCTCAGGATCCACCGGCAACAGCACCGGACCGCATCTCCACTTCGAGGTCCGGACCGGCCCCGGCTACGGGTCCGACGTCGACCCGCTCGCCTACCTCCGGGCCCGCGGCGTCTCCATCTGACCCACCCGCCGCCCCGCCCCCGCGCCGGTCCGCCCCGTGCCCGGGCCGGCGGCCCGCCTCGTGTCCCGCCCGGTGCCCCGCGCGGGAGTCCGCCCCGCGCCGTACGCGCTGCCGCGACAGCAGCCCGCCCGGCGTGGCCGCGCCGTCCGCGCCGTCCGCCACGCCCGGACCGCCGCGGGCCGCCGGCCCGTTCGCCGCGCCCGCACCACCGTGCGCCGCCGCCCCGCCCGCCCGGGTGTCCGGCGCCGCCTCCCGGGCCGCTGAGCGCGCGTCCGGCGCGGCCGCCGGGACGCCCCCGCCCCCGTTCCCACCGCCGCGCAGGCGCTCCGCCGTGAGCAGCGCCAGCCCGCCCGCCGCGACCACACCGGACAGCACCGCCAGCGCGGTCCCCACCACCCCGTAGCGGAAGTCCTCACCGAAGAGGGTGAGGCCCACGATCGCGGCCACCACCGGGTTGACCACGGTGACGGTCGCCAGCGGTGTCGCCAGACCCGACCCCCGGTAGGACGCCTGGGACAGCAGCAGCCCGCCCACCGCCAGGACCGCGATCACGGCCATCCCCGGCCACTCCCGCAGCGGCGCGTCCCACGCCCAGCCGACCGCGACCGTCTTGGTGAACACGGACGCGATACCGAAGGCGACGCCCGCGGCCGTCGCCAGCAGCACACTGCGCAGAACCGGCCGGTGCACGCCCTGCGCGGCGAGGAACAGCAGCGCCACCGCGCCGAGCGTCGCCGCCGCCAGCACGGCCCGCTCCCCGGAGCCCGGGGTGGTCCCGCCGTCGCCGCCGGTGAGCGCCAGCAGTCCCGCGAGGCCCGCCGTCGCCAGAATCGCCCCGCGCCAGGCCGCCGCCCCCGCGCGTCGGCGGACGAACACGGCCGCCATCGGCAGCGCGAACACGATCGTCAGCGCCCCCAGCGGCTGGACCACGCTCAGCGGCCCGTAGGCGAGCGCGACCACGTGCAGGACGGCGCCGAGGCCGTTCAGCGCCACGGCCACCCACCACAGGGGGTGGTGCAGGGGCGCGTAGGGACGGGACGGCGTCGTCGTCGCCACCCGCTCCTGGAGGATGGCCCCGGCCGCGTACGCGACCGCCGAGACCAGGGACAGGAGCACGGACAGCGAGAGGGAACTCATGGTCACCACCCTGTCGCCCTTCGGCGTTCACGTCGTCGTCCTTGAGCAGGCACTTGGTCCTACTGCGGCGGTACTACGGGAGTACACGCGACGTACCTCTCGGGGCGGGGCCGGTCGCGCGGGCCCTCGAACGGCCCGCCGGACATGCTCTTTTCCTCCCCCATTATCCGTTTCGCCGCCCCGCCGCGCGCGCCCGCATCGGCGCTTTCGCCGTGTGCGCGCGCCCCGTGCGCGCTCCGTGCCGCCCCTGTCGCCCCCTAGGGGCCCTCAGGGGCACCGCGCGGGCGCCCCGCTCGCTTGCGGATCACATCAGGTAAGGCTTACCTTACTCACCGCACCACTCGGGGCCCGGCCGTCGCACCGGCCGGCCCGCGGCGAGCGCTCCACCGACGCAGCCTGGCCGTCCGCTGCCGGTATCCGCTCAGAGGACTCGCCCCTTGAACCACAACCCGCCCGGCCTCCACGACCCCGCCCGCGACCACAGCGCCTGCGGCGTCGGCTTCCTCACCCGCCTCGACGGGACCCCGGACCACGACGTCATCCGCAAGGGCGACGAAGCACTCCGCGCCATCCCGCACCGCGGCGGGGTGTCCGCCGAGGGAGTCGGGGACGGCGCGGGCGTGAGCATCGACCTCTCGGTGGAGTTCTTCCGCGCGCTCACCGGCGAGGAACTGCGCGCCGGGCACTTCGGCACCGCCAACTGCTTCGTGCCGACCACCGCCGGCCACCGTGAGAGCGCGGTGGACCTCGTCGGCCGGAGCATCGCCGCACAGGGCCTGGAGGTCCTGCTGGTACGCGAGGTGCCCGTCGACCACACCGTCGCCCCGCCCGCCGCCGAGCAGTACCAACTGCCCATCGTGCAATGGGTGTTCCGCGCCCCTCGGGACTGGGCGCGCTCCGAGGTCGACGCCGCCGCCCACCGCGCCCTGCTCGCGATCGAGGCCGCCGCCTACGCCGACGACGCGTACACCGGGCTGTACCCGCTGTCGCTGAGCGCGCGGACCCAGGTCCTCAAGGGCCGGCTCAACTCCGCCGAGGTCATCGGGTACTTCCGCGACCTCGGCGACCCCCGGCACTCCGTCCGCTCCCTCTACTTCCACACCCGGTTCTCCACGAACACCGAGCCGCACCCCACCATGGCCCAGCCGTTCCGCCTCATGGCGCACAACGGCGAACTCAACACCGACCGCAAGAACCGCCTCTCCGACGAGGCCCTCGCCCGTGCCCGCACCCGGAGCATCGTGCGCCCGCCCGGCCAGTCCGACTCCAGCCGCCTCGACCAGACCCTCCAGAGCCGGGTCTTCGACGACGGCCTGGACCTCGTCGAGGCCGTCGTGTCCCTGATGCCGCCCGCCTGGGAGAACGACCGCACCCTGCCCGGCGCCGTCCGGGACATGCTGGAGTACTTCTCGCTGTACGAGGAGAAGAACGACGGCCCGGCGGCGGTGATCTTCAGCGACGGGGACGTCATCGGCGCCCGCCTCGACCGGCTCGGCCTGCGCCCGCTGCGCACCGTGGAGACCGCCGCGTACCTCCTGGTGTCCTCGGAGGCCGGACAGGTCGCGTTCCCCGACGAGGAGGTGGTGCACCGGGGCCGTATCGAGGCCGGGGGCATGCTCGTCGTCGACCACCGCACCGGCCGCCGGATGCGCACCCGCGAGGTGCTCGACGCCCTCGCCGCGCGCCGCCCGTACCCCGAACTCCTCGCCGCGGCACGGGTGAACCTCGACGACCTGCCGGCGCCCGTGTACGAGCGCGGCACGACGACCCTCGGCTACGACGGGGACCTGAGCCTCGCCGGCCGGTACGTGGCGTACTCGCTGAACCAGGAGAGCTTCCGCTTCCTGCTCGACCCGATGCTCGCGAGCGGCGCGGAGCGGATCTCCGCGATGGGCTACGGCAACGCCATCAACGCGCTCAGCGACACCGAGGGCGGTATGGCCAAGTACTTCTCGCAGCGCTTCGCCCAGGTGACCAACCCGCCCCTGGACAGCATCCGCGAGGCGGACGGCATGAGCATGCGGGTCGCCCTCGGGCCGAAGCCCGACGGCACCGGGAACACCAACGGCCGGCAGCTGGTGCTCTCCTCGCCCGTCCTCGGACACCTCGACATGGTCCGGCTGCGCGACCAGCGGATCGTGCCGCTGGAGCGGTTCGACATGCTCTACGAGCCGGTCACCGGGGACACCACCGCGAACGCCGACGCCCTCCGGGACGCGCTGCGGCGGCTCTGCGACGACGTCGAGCACTTCGCCGCCGAGCGCGGCGGCATCGCCCTCCTCAGCGACCGGGCGATCTCCTCGGCGCGCGCCCCGCTGCCCGTCGTCCTCGCCGTCGCGGCCGTCAACCAGCGCCTCATCGAGACCGGACTGCGGCTGCGCGTCTCGATCGTCGCCGAGAGCGGGCAGCTCCCCTCCTCGCACCACGTCGCGACCGCGCTCGGCTTCGGCGCCTCCGCCGTCTACAGCCTCAGCGCACGGCTGCGCGCCGAGGAGAAGCACCCGAGCGCCCCGGCGCCCGCCGGCGAGCTCACCGGCACCGACCGGGCGCTGGCGCGGTTCCGCAAGGCGGCCGAGAAGTCGCTCGCCAAGACCATGGGCCGGGTCGGGCTGTGCACCGCCGAGAGCTACATCGGCGGCGAGTTCTTCGAACCCAACTACCTCGACACCCGTGACGACGTGCTCGCCCGGATCTTCCCGCATCTGGAGGCCCCGGTCGGCGGCGTCGGTTTCGAGCGCATCGCGCAGGCCGCGACGGACTGGCACGAGCGCGCCCGCACGGTGGCGACCGAGCAGCAGATCCCGCTGCTCGGCCTGTTCAAGGAGCGCTCGGACGGCGCCGGGCACTCCTTCGGGCTCACGGCCGTGCGCGGCTTCGGCGGCATGACCGAGGAGCCGCCCGCGTTCGGCCGTCCCGGCGACCCGGAGGCGCTGCGCCTGCTCACCCTCGGCCGGCTCGGCGACGCGTTCGGCATCACCGACGCCGCGTACCGCCACACCGGGTACGACGCGCTCAGCGACGCCGAGATCGACGCGTTCCGGATCACGCCCGGCTACCACGCCTTCCTGCGCGCGACCCACGAGGAGCGCTCGCGGCGCCCCTCCGCGCTCCGTGACGTCCTCGCGCTGCCCGCGGACGTCACGGGCCTGCGCACCCCGGAGGAGTTCGCCCGCGAGCTGGGCCGGTTCGCCACGACCGGCAACGCGAGCATCACGGTCCGCGGTGTCCACGCGAGCGTCACGGACGGTGGCGGCACCGCGTCCGGCGCGGAGCGGCAGGACGGCGGCGCCGTGACCGTCCGCCTGAGCCTCACCGCCCCGGAGCCCGCCGCCGCCCCGACCGCGGAATGCGTTCCGCCCGCCGGGCCCGCCGCAGCCCGGGCCGCCGAGAGTGCTCCGGCCACCGGGCCCACCCCGCCCGCCGCGCCGGTGGCGCCCGCCCCGTGCCTGGACCCCGACGGCGTCCGGCGCCACACCGCCCTCGCCGACGGCCTCGCCCTCGCGTACCCGGGCGAGGTCCAGACCCTCGACGCGGCCCCCGACGGCGTCCTCCTCCGGGCCACCGCAGCCGCCGCGCGACTCCTCACCCTCCTGCGGAGCGCCCCCGCGAGCCTGCCGCCCGAGGAGGTGCAGCCGGCGCACCGGATCACCCGCGCCCTCGCCTCCGGCGCGATGAGCCACGGCGCGCTCGTGGCGACCGCGCACGAGGCCGCCGCGCACGGCACCAACATGGTCGGCGGCATGTCGAACAGCGGCGAGGGCGGTGAGCACCACACCCGCTACGGCACCATCCGGGGCTCCCGGATCAAGCAGTTCGCGTCCGGCCGGTTCGGCATCTGGGCCGGCTACCTCGCCGACCCGATGCTCCGGGAACTGGAGATCAAGATCGGGCAGGGCGCCAAGCCCGGCGAGGGCGGCCAGCTGCCCGCGCCGAAGGTCACCGTCGACATCGCCGCCGCGCGCGGCGGAACCCCCGGCATCGAGCTGATCTCCCCGCCGCCGCACCACGACACCTACTCCATCGAGGACCTCGCGCAGCTCATCCACGACTGCAAGGCCGCGCGGGTGCGGGTCGTGGTGAAGCTGGTGTCCTCCGAGGGCATCGGCACCATCGCGGTCGGCGTCGCCAAGGCCGGCGCGGACGTGATCAACGTCGCCGGGAACACCGGCGGCACCGGCGCGGCGGCCGTCACCAGCCTGAAGTACGCCGGGCGTTCGGCCGAGCTCGGCGTCGCCGAGGTGCACCAGGCACTGGTCGCCCACGGGCTCCGCCGGAAGGTCGTGCTGCGCTGCTCCGGCGCGCACCAGACCGGCGGGGACGTCGTCACCTCCGCGCTGCTCGGGGCCGACAGCTTCGAGTTCGGCACGACCGCGCTGATGATGCTCGGCTGCGTCATGGCGAAGAACTGCAATGTGAAGTGCCCCGCCGGGCTCACCACCAACGCCGAGGCGTTCGAGGGCGATCCGCGGGCGCTGGCGCAGTACCTGCTCAACATCGCGCACGATGTGCGGGGCATCCTCGCCCGCCTCGGCCTGCGCTCGCTCCGCGAGGCCCGGGGCCGTACGGACCTGCTGCAACTGCTCGACCACCCGGCGGGCGTCGGGCGCCTGGACGTCCGCCGGCTGCTCGCGCGCCTGCCCGAGAAGACCGTCGAGCACCCGCGGTACCTGGAGAGGGACTTCACCACCGACGACGCCCTGATCGAGCGCGTCCGGGCCGCGCTCCTCGAACGGCGCGAACCGTCCGTGCTCGTCGAGGGGATCCGCCTTCGCAACAGCGACAAGTCGGTCGGCGGGCAGCTCGGCATCGACGTCGAACGGCTCCTCAACCACGGGCCGGACGACCTCGCGCACGCCCCCGCCGTCACCACCGACGACCGCGGCCGCCGCCGTCTCGTCGACGGCGCCGTGCACATCCGCACCACCGGGTCCGCCGGCCAGTCCTACGGCGTGTTCTGCAACGACGGCATCACCCTCGACCACACCGGCACCGCCAACGACGGCGTCGGCAAGAGCCAGAGCGGCGGCCGGATCGTCGTCCGCGCCCCCGGCGGCGGCAGCCCCGGACCCGGCGGCAATGTGCTCGTCGGCAACTTCGCGCTGTTCGGTGCGACCGGCGGCCGGACCTTCGTCCAGGGCGAGGCCGGCGACCGCTTCGCCGTGCGCAACTCCGGCGCCACCGCTGTCGTCGAAGGACTCGGCGACTTCGGCTGCGAGTACATGACCGGCGGCACCGTCCTCAACCTCGGGGGCTTCGGCAAGGGCCTCGGCAACGGCATGAGCGGCGGGTTCCTCTACCAGTACGACCCCTCGGGCGAACTGCCCGGCCGGGTCAGCGCCGACTCGCTGCTGGTGTTCCCGGTGACGGACACCGGGCACGGCGCCTTCCACGAGGCGGCCGTACGACTGCTCCTGACCTGGCACCTGGAGGCCACCGGCTCCCCGCTCGCCGCCCGGCTGCTGGCCGACTGGGAGGGCGAACGGCGGCACGTGTACTGCGGAATGCCCCGCGCGCTGCTGCTCTACCAGGACGCCGGGGAGATCCTGGCCGCCGCCACCCGCACCGAACTCCTCGACGAACTGGCGACCTCGATCGCCACCGACAAGCTGCGCGCGTTCAAGGTCGACTACCGCGACCGCCGCACCGTCCTCGGCGGCCGGGCCCCGGCCCTCGGCGAGGGCGGCGGCCGGGGCACCGAGGAGATGTTCTCCCTGCTGTCCTCGTACACGGTGCTCGCCGCCGCGCAGGGCCTCGCCCTCCAGCGGGTGCCGGGCGCGACCGGCCCGCAGGACCCGCGCGTCGCCGCGGCCGTGCGCAACCTCGTGCTCACCGAGGACCACTTCGTCAAGCAGCGCGTCGTGACGCACCTGCGCGGCACCCTGGACCGGTTCGACGACGAGGAGCTGGCCGCCCTCGTCGCGAGCAAGCGCCTCGACGACTACAAGCGCGCCCTGCGGCAGCGCAACAACCTCAGCGTGGACGCCCCCGGCACCTACGGCTGGATCATCCACCAGACCCTCAAGAACACCGGCCGGGTGCGCGCCGCCCGGTTCGACGAACTGCTCGCGACCGCGGCGCTGGACGACATCGCCGGCCGCCGTGCCCCGCAGGCCCCGACCGAGACGGTGACCGCGTGACCCTCATGCCCCCGACGGGCGCCCTCATCCCGGCCGACGCCCCCTTCACCGCCGGGCAGGAGGCGTGGCTCGCCGGGTTCATCGCGGGCATCGCCGCCGCAGGCCGCCGGGACACCGCCGCGGCCGGGGCGCCCGCAGCCACGATCGACGTCCTCTTCGGCACCCAGACCGGGAACGCCGAGTACCTCGCCGGGGAACTCGTCGCCGGGGCCCGCGCCCGCGGCCTCGGCGGAACCGCCACCCCGCTGGACGCCGTCACCCCCGAGCGGCTGGCCGCGATGTCCCACGTCCTCCTCGTCATTTCCACCTACGGCGAGGGCGAGATGCCCGACAACGCGGGGCTGTTCTGGGAGGCCCTCCGGTCCGGCACGGCACCGCGGCTGGAGGGCCTGCGCTACGCGGTCCTCGGGCTCGGCGACCGGGGCTACGACGAGTTCTGCCGGGCCGCGAAGGTGATCGACACCCGCCTGGAGCAGCTCGGCGCGACCCGGCTGCACGAACGCGTGGACTGCGACGTGGACTTCGAGGAGCCCGCCGCCGCCTGGACGGCCACGGTCCTGGACCGGCTCGCCGCCGAGACGGGAGCGACCACCACCGGGGCCGCCCCCGGCACGGCACCGGCCCCCACCGGAGCGGGCACGGCCACGGCGACGACCCCCCGGCCCCGCTCCCCGTGGAACCGGCGCACCCCCTACCGCTCCCGGCTCGCGGTGAACCGGCTGCTGTCCTCGCCGGACAGCGCGAAGGAGATCCGGCACTACGAGTTCGACCTCGCCGACAGCGGCCTCACCTACGAGGCGGGCGACGCCCTCGCCGTGGTCCCGGTGAACGACGAGGCACTGGTCGGCGCGCTCCTGGCGCACCTCGGGGCGAGCGGCGAGGAGGAAGCGGACGGGCGGCCGCTCGCCCAGGCGCTGCGCACCGGGCACGAGATCCGCACCCCGTCCAAGGAGCTGATCGCCGCTCTGGCCGAGCGCGCGCCGTCGAGCGGGCTGGCCGCGGTCGTCGCCCGCGGGAACCGGCCGGACCTCGACTCCTGGCTCCATGGCCGGGACGTGCTCGACCTCCTCCGGGACGCCGGGCCCGCCGCACCGGCGGCCGGGGAACTGCTGCCGCTGCTGCGCCCGTTGCAGGCACGCCAGTACTCGATCTCGTCCAGCCCGCTCGCCCACCCGGGCCGCGTCCACGTCACCGTCGCCTCCGTCCGGTACACGCGGGGGGACCGCCGCCACGGGGGCGTCGCCTCCACCTACCTCGCCGACCGGCTCGGCGCGGACCCGGCGGCCGGCGTCTTCGTGCAGCCCAACGCCTCCTTCGGCGTCCCGGCGGACGACGACGCCCCGATGGTGATGATCGGCCCCGGCACCGGCGTCGCGCCGTTCCGCGGCTTTCTGCACGAGCGCGCCGCGCGCGGGGCCTCCGGCCGCAACTGGCTGTTCTTCGGCGACCGGCACCGCGCCCGCGACTTCGTCTACGAGGAGGAGCTGACCGCGCTGCGCGAGAGCGGTGTGCTCAGCCGGCTCGACCTCGCCTTCTCGCGCGACCAGGCCGAGAAGGTCTATGTGCAGACCCGGATGCGCGAGCGGTCCCGCGAGCTGTACGCCTGGCTGGAGGACGGCGCGCACCTGTACGTCTGCGGCGACGCCTCCCGCATGGCGAAGGACGTCGACGCGGCCCTCCTCGGCGTCGTCGCCGAGCAGCGCGGACGCGGTGACGACGACGCCGCCGAGTACCTCGCGGACCTGCGCCGCGCCAAGCGCTATGTGCGGGACGTGTACTGAGGATGACGGACCATCACCCCGAACCGCGGGACCCCGCCGGTCACTGCGCGTTCGAGACCTGCTGCGGCAGGCGGCACAGCAGCGTACGGCTGATCGACGCCCGGATGCCGGAGCTGGCCCGGTGCCTGACGCTCTTCCGGCACGTCCAGGCGGTCACCGGCGGGCCGGTCGCCCGGATCGACCAGGCGGGCGCCTACGCCGTCCCGACCCTGCGCGGCGAAGCGTTCGCGGTCGACCCGGGCGCGATCGCGCTGCGCGTCGACGGCGCCGGTGTGGCGTCGGCCGTGATCGCGCGGGACCGGCGCACCGGCTCGGTCGCCGTACGCCTGGTCGACGCGGCAGGCCGGACCGTGCACCAGGGGCGGCTGCTCTCCGAGGGCGACCGCCTGCTGGCCGGACTCGCCCGCACCGCCGTCCCCGGGGCGCCGGTCACCGCGCCGGGTGCCGCCCCCGCCGTGCCGGAGTGGGAGCACGGCGACCAGCTCGCGCAGCTCGACGCGGTCCTCCTGGACGGCGGGGCCGCCCGGCGCGGCGCCTTCGACCGCTACCGCGGGGAGCACCGCGTCATCGAGGCCGGTGTCCTGCCCGCGGTGCTCGACCACGTCTGCTCCGTCGGGCTGCCGATCGGCGTCGCGGTCTTCGCCCCGTCGGCCATGCAGGCGTGCGGCGGCCGGGTGCACGTCACCGACCGGACCGCCGGGGGGCGGGTGTTCGCGGCGGTGGGGGAGGGCTCGGTGGAGTTCGACCTCGCGGGCGTCCGGGCCTGCCACCTCGTCCGCTCCACGGCGGCCCACGGCCCCACCTCGGCGATCGAACTCGACGACGAGGAGGGGCGCTGCGTCGCGGTGATCACGCAGTTCGGCATCGTCGGGCACGAGGTGCACCGGGCGTGGGAGCACCTCGCCGCCTCCCTCCCCTAGGCGCCACCGGGAGGCCGGGTGCCGGACGGGCCGCCGGGCACGCCATGCTTGCCCGTGACCGGGCCCGCCGTGCGGGGCGGCCCGGAGGGGCGAGGAGGAGCACGGATGGATCTGGCGGACCTGGCGGAGACCACCGAGGTGGGCGGGTTCTTCGCCCTGCGCGCGGGCGGGCCGGGCGAGGGGAGCACTCCGCTCTCGGCCGTGTACGCGGCGGGTCCCGGCCCGGACTCGCCGCTGACCGTCCGCGTGGACGCGGTCGCCGCGCGGCTGGCCGCCCCCGAGCGCCGGATCGCCGCCTCCATCGCCCATCTCGGCCTCGCCGCGCGGCTGTGGTCCATCGCCCTCGGCTCGGCCGCCCTGCACGGCAGGCTGCCGGACCTCGACCCCGAGCGGCTGCACTGGGACCCGCGCCGGACCACGCCGGACGACCTGCTGCTGAGCCGCGCCGGCTCCCTGCCCGCCGGGGTGGAGGCCCTGCGCGAGACCGTGCAGCAACGCCATCTGGTGCCGCTGCACGCCGCGTTCCGCCGGGACACCCGGATCTCCGAGCGGCTGCTGTGGGGCAACGCCGGGTCGGCGCTGGCCGGCGCGGTGCGCGAGCTGACGGTGTGGGCGGAGCGCGAGGGCAGGCCCCATGTCAGCCGCCGGGCACGGGAGTTGGCCTCCGGGCTGCTCACCGGGCCCGAGCTGGCCACGACCCTGCGCGCCCGGGACACGGGCGACGGGGAGCGGGGCGCGAGCCCCGGTTTCTGGGCGGGCGGGGGCCCGCGCCGCCGCTCCTGCTGCCTCTACTACCGCTGCCCGGCCGGCGGCCTCTGCGGCGACTGCGCCTTCGACCACCCGCCCCGTACCACTCCCACGGCCTGAGACCCGCACAGCGCCCGGCGACCGCCCACCTGCACACTTCTTCAACGTTGGAAAATCAACCGTTCCCGTCGTTGTCATGAGCCTGGACAGCAACCGGAACCGCGTGCTCTGATGCCAACTGCCGCTCATTCCAACGTTGTAGAGAACGGGCTCCCCGACTCGGAACAACGCTCCGACAACGTTGCCGAAGGGGCCCGCAAGAGCCGCCGACCGACGCCACCTCAGCAGCATCCAGCAGCAAGGAGGAATCGTGCGCATCCGCAGAACCGCGGCGCTACTGCTCGCCGCCGCCCTCGGCCTGGCCGGACTGACCGCGGGACCGGCCGCGTCCGCCGCCGACCCGCCACCCGCACCGCACGGTCTCAAGGGCGAGTACTACACCCACTCCGCCCCGGGCGCCTTCGACTTCGCCGAACTGAAGGCCACCGGCTTCGACCCGTCCATCGACTTCGACACCCTGGAGACCCGTCTCGCCGCCGCCACCGGACGCTCCGACGACGTCAGCGTCCGCTGGACCGGGAAGATCGTGCCGGAACGCAGCGGCGCGCACACCTTCTCCATGATCGGCGACAACGGCTTCCGCCTCTGGGTCGACGGCCGCCTCGCCATCGACCACTGGGTGGACGACTGGGACAAGGAGCAGACCGCCGACCCGATCGACCTCACGGCAGGTCAGGAGTACGACATCCGGATCGAGTACTTCGAGCACTTCGGCGGCTCCCACCTGCGGCTGCGCTGGACCGAGCCCGGCGGCGCCAAGCGGCCCGTCCCGTCCTCCGCGTTCCGCCTCCCCGACGGCTGGTCCTACGACGGCGCGGTCGCCGCCACCGTCCTCGCCGACGGACGCACCCTGCGCCTGGACTTCGCCCAGAAGCTCGACCGCCCGCCGTCCCGGCTCACCGACCACCTGGACGCGGTGATCGGCGGCGCCGCATGGCCCCTCGGCACGGTCCGGCGCGACCCCGCCGACGCCCGCCGGCTCCTGGTGAGCCTCAAGGAGCCCGTCGTCGGCACCAAGGACGGCAGGGGCAAGGGCCTGGCCGACATCCGCTACGACGGCGCCGGCGGGCTCACCGCGCAGAACGGCGACGCCGTGGACGCCTTCTGGAGCAGCGGACCCAACCGCTCCACCCACCGTCTGCGCACCCCCTGGGCCGAGGAGGTCGGCCCGCGCAACGCCCTCCCCGAGTACCCGCGACCGCAGCTCACCCGGACGAAGTGGCAGAACCTCAACGGCCGTTGGGAGTTCGCCGCGGCCGAGGCCGGGGAGAAGCCGCCGTTCGGACGCACCCTCGGCGAGCGCATCCTCGTCCCGTACCCGGTCGAGTCCCAGCTCTCCGGCATCGAGCGGCACGAGGACCGTATGTGGTACCGGCGCACCTTCACCGTCCCCGGGGACTGGCGGATCGGCGACGGCAAGCGGCTGAAGCTGAACTTCGACGCGGTCGACTGGCAGAGCGAGGTCTACGTCAACGGTGTCAAGGCGGCCGGGCACAAGGGCGGTTACGACCGCTTCAGCGCCGATGTCACCGACGCCCTGAAGCCGGGCCGCACCCAGGAACTCGTCGTCGGCGTGTACGACCCGACCGACGCCCGGGACGGCGAGAACCCGCCGATCGGCAAGCAGCGCCTGGACCCCAGCGGCATCTGGTACACCCCGTCCTCCGGCATCTGGGGCACGGTGTGGATGGAGCCCGTCGCGCGGGACCACGCGGGCTCGCTGAAGCTCACCCCGGACGTGGCGGGCGAGCGGCTCGCTGTGGAGGTGGGCGGGGTGCGCGACGGCGTGCCCGTCACGGCCACCGCGTACGACGGGAAGCGGAAGGTCGGCACCGCGACCGGCCGGACCGGCTCGGCCCTCTCCGTGCCGGTGCGCGACCCGCGCCTGTGGTCGCCCGACGACCCGCATCTGTACCGGCTGGAGGTCACGGTCGGCACCGACCGGGTCGGCAGCTACTTCGGGATGCGGACCATCGGCGTCGAGACGGTCGACAGCCGGCGCCGGATCGTCCTCAACGGTGAGCCGGTCTTCCTGATGGCCACCCTCGACCAGGGCTTCTGGCCGGACGGCCTGCACACCCCGCCGACCGACCGGGCCCTCGCGTACGACCTGGAGGCGCACAAGAGGCTCGGCTACAACTCGGTGCGCAAGCACATCAAGGTGGAGTCCGACCGCTGGTTCCACCATGCCGACCGGCTCGGCCTGCTGGTCTGGCAGGACATGCCGTCGATGAACACCGTCAACCCGGACGCCGCCTCCCGCGCCCAGTACGAGCGGGAGATGAAGGAGATGATCGACCAGCACGCGAGCAGCCCCTCGGTCGTCATGTGGGTCACCTTCAACGAGGGCTGGGGCCAGTACGACCAGGCCCGGGTCGCCGACCAGGCGAAGGCGTGGGACCCGACGCGGCTGATCAACAACATGAGCGGGCTCAACTGCTGCGGGGCCGTCGACGGCGGCAACGGCGACATCGCCGACGCGCACGGCTACCCGGACCCGCAGCTCCCGGCCGCCGACGGGGTGCGCGCCCTGGTCAGCGGGGAGTACGGCGGCCTCGGCCTCGCCGTGCCCGGTCACGCCTGGCCGGTCCAGCACACCTATGTCGGTGTCGACCAGGACCGCTACACGGAGGAGTACCTCGCCCAGCTGGAGAACGTGCGCGAGCTGGCCTGCAAGGGGAGCAACGGCGCGGTCTACACCCAGATCTCCGATGTGGAGGGCGAGTTGAACGGGCTCCTCACCTATGACCGCAAGGTGCTCAAGCCCGATGCGGAACGGGTCAGGGCGGCCCATGAGGCCCTGCTCCGGGACGCGTCCGACCCGGCGTCGATGGAGTGCGCGGGCTCCTGACCGCCCAGGGGCCCGTCCGGCGGGAGGTCCCTCGCGTCCCGCGACGTCCCGGAGCGGGCCGGCCGCCGTGCGCCGTCCGCACGGCGGCCGGCCCGCGATCCGCCCCCGCGGGGCATGCCGGACCCCCCGGTCCGTGCATGCCCCGCCCCCTCGACATGGCCTGTGCGCGATCAATGGTGGGGCGGGGAGCACGAAAAGTGTGTGGACTCGGTGAAAGCTGGCGCGAAAATGCGTGCGCGGCTCACCGGTGGGAACACGTTTCGCCCGCACGGGCCGGGAGAGTGCCCGTGCGGTCACGGTGTGCAAGCGGTTGCGTACCGCCAGAGGTCTGGACCATGTGGACGGTCGTGATCCGGCCACCTTCCGGCGGGGCGCCGAAGGCCCTGGCCAGGCGCACTCCGGCGCATCCGCGGCGCACGCGGGGCGCGCCCCCGGGCGCACGTCATCGGCCGCTCCTCGGACGCCCCCTCCGGCCCGTCCTCCTCCGGCCCGGCCTCCGGCGTGACGGAGATCATTTGGCGGGACCCCCTCCGGTCAGTAAAATCGCGCTTTTGGAACGACGGCATTCGAGTGACCGAGGAACAGCGAAGGCGATGACCCTGACAGAGGACAGCCCCGTGGCGTACGGCCCGGGCATCGACCCCGAGCGTCTGGCTGTCTGCCTGAGCGTGCTCGACGAGCTCGACAAGATCGACGTCGACCACCCCGACGCGATCGCCGTCCGCCGGGCGACCGCCGGTATCTACCGCATGGTCAAGCAGCGCCGCCGCCAGGAGCGCCGGGCCGCCAAGACCGCCCACGACCGCGCCGTCACCGAGTCCACCGCCACCGGCTCGGCCGAGCGGATAGACGACGAGACCCAGGGCCTGCTCCCCTCCTCCTCCGTCCTCGGTGAGATCGCGGGCGTCCTCCAGCGCCCCCGGTCCTGCTACATCTGCAAGTCCCGCTACACCGAGGTCGACGCCTTCTACCACCAGCTCTGCCGCGAGTGCGCCGCGGAGAACCGCGCCCGCCGCGACGCCCGCACCGATCTGACCGGCAAGCGCGCCCTGCTCACCGGCGGCCGTGCCAAGATCGGCATGTACATCGCGCTGCGCCTGCTCCGCGACGGCGCCCACACCACCATCACCACCCGCTTCCCCAACGACGCGATCCGCCGCTTCAAGGCGATGCCGGACAGCGACGAGTGGATTCACCGCCTCAAGATCGTCGGAATCGACCTGCGCGACCCGGCCCAGGTCGTCGCGCTCGCGGACTCCGTCGCCGCCGAGGGCCCGCTCGACATCCTGATCAACAACGCCGCGCAGACGGTCCGCCGCTCGCCCGGCGCCTACCGCGAGCTGGTCCTCGCCGAGTCCGCCCCGCTGCCCGCGGGCGAGCTGCCCCCGGCGCAGGTGATCGGCACCTTCGGCAGCGGCGCCGTCGACTCCGTCGCCGCCCTGCCCTCCTCCGGCGGCGAGGGCCTGAGCGCGCAGGACGTCACCGACCTCGCCCTGGTCAGCGGCTCGGCCACCCCCGCGCGCATCGCCGCGGGCACCGCGATCGACGCCGGCGGCCTCGTACCCGACCTCCACGACACCAACAGCTGGATCCAGACGGTCTCCGAGGTCGACCCGGTCGAACTCCTCGAAGTCCAGCTCTGCAACTCGACGGCGCCGTTCATCCTGATCAGCAGGCTGCGCCCGGCGATGGCCGCCGCCGCGGGCCGGCGCAAGTACGTGGTGAACGTCTCCGCCATGGAGGGCGTCTTCAGCCGCGGCTACAAGGGCGCGGGCCACCCGCACACCAACATGGCCAAGGCCGCGCTGAACATGCTCACCCGCACCAGCGCCCAGGAGATGTTCGAGTCCGACGGCATCCTGATGACGGCCGTCGACACCGGCTGGATCACCGACGAGCGCCCGCACCCGGACAAGATACGCCTGGCCGAGGAGGGTTTCCACGCCCCGCTCGACCTCGTGGACGGCGCGGCGCGGGTCTACGACCCCATCGTGCGCGGCGAGAGCGGCGAGGATCTGTTCGGCTGCTTCCTCAAGGACTACGCCCCCGGCAAGTGGTGACCCGGGGTCGGACCGGCACATCGACCGGTATCGGACACTCCGCGTAACTCGCCCCTTTTGTGGCCTTTTTCGGCCGGTACGCCAGCAGGCGTACCGGCCGCTGTCCATTTGGAGGGGGTCGTTGGCCTGAATTGGGCGGAACTAGTGGCCCCATCGAGCACGGGGCCGCTCATTTGGTTAGTCTGTGTGGAGCTGGACGGCCTCCAAGGGACTCACTCGGTCCCCCTCGGCCCTCCTGGGACAGGTCCTCAACCCGGCCGCGGTCCCGCACGAGTTGACTGCGCCACCGCGACCCAACCGAACCTGTTCCCGTTACGCGACACATGAGGAGTGCGCGGTGACACCAGATCTGAAGCACGAGACCCGGCCGTCCGATTCCGGCGGCGAACGGGCCGGCAAGGCCGACGAGATCCGTAACCTCGAAGTGTGGGCCCGCTCGGCCCCGATCAGGCTGGCCGGCTACGAGGAAGACCTCGCCGAGCCGCACATCCTGCCGGGCATCGACTAGCCCGCGCACAACCGCGACACCGCAGGAGCCGGGCCCCGGCGGGGCCCGGCTCCTGCGGTGAGCTGCACCCCGGGGCCCGGAGCCCCGGGTCAGCGCAGCCGCGTGGGACCCAGGAACTCCCGGATGTACGCCCGGTGCCAGTGGGCGCCCGTGGCGCGGTGTTCCTCGCGGGTGGTGAAGCGGTAGCGGTAGAGGCGGGCCCGGACCAGGGCGGGCGGGGTGTCGGGGAAGGGGTTCGCGGCGAGGAGGCGCAGGGTGTCCCGGTCGCCCGCCAGCAGGCGTTCGACGAAACCGGGGAACCAGGAGCGGGCGTAGGCGGGGGAGAGGGCGGCGAACCACATCATCCAGTCCAGCCGCAGGTGGTACGGCGCGAACTGGCGCGGCAGCCTGCCCGGGGCACCCGGCTTCCCCTTGAACGCGTACTCCCGCCACACCGTCCCCTCCCCGGCCACCGCGTCCGCCGTCCCCTCGACGACGATCTCCTGGCGCACCCGGCTCACCGTGCCGAAGGCCCCGTAGGAGTTGACCAGGTGGAGCGGGTCCCAGGACCGGTTCATCGCCTGCCGGCGGGAGAGCAGATTGCGCGCCGGGCGCACGCTCAGGACGAGCAGCACGGCGGCCACCGCGCACACGGCGACCGCGTACCAGAGCGGGGCCTCGGGGAGCGCGGGCGACGCGACCAGGGGCGAGAAGTCCACGGCGGACAGGGCCAGGACCATCGTCAGCCAGTTCAGCCAGGCGAAGTTCCCCGAGAGCACCAGCCAGAGCTGCGTCACCACGATCAGCCCGGCGGCCACGCCCGCCACCGGCTGCGGGGTGAACAGCAGGAACGGGACGCCGAGCTGGACCACATGGTTGGCCGCCGCCTCGGCCCGGTGCACCGGCCGGGGCAGCAGATGGAAGAGGCGGCTGAGCGGGCCGGGCATCGGCTGGGTCTCGTGGTGGTGGTAGAGGCAGGTCAGATTCCGCCAGCAGCGGTCCCCGCGCAGCTTGATCAGCCCGGCGCCGAACTCCACCCGGAACAGCACCCAGCGCAGCAGCCACAGCACGATCACCGGCGGCGCGACGCGTTCGTTCCCCAGCCAGACCGCCAGGAACCCGGCCTCCAGGAGCAGGGACTCCCAGCCGAAGCCGTACCAGGTCTGGCCGACATTGACGATCGACAGGTACAGCACCCACAGCAGCGCCCACCAGGCCATCGCCACACCCAGCGGCAGGCGGTCGGCCGCGCCCGCCACCAGAGCCGCGGACAGCAGCACCCCGGCCCAGGCGACGAGGGCGAAGAAGCGGTCCGAGTAGTGCAGCCGGAAGAGCGTCGGCGCCGCGCGGGCCGGGTTCCGGCGCAGATGGGCGGGCACCGGGAGCATCCCGCGCTCCCCGATCAGGGCCCGGAACTGGAGGGCGGCGGCGAGGAAGGCGACCAGGTACACGGCGGCCAGCGCCCGCTGGAACACCAGCCGGCTCAGCCAGTAGGCGTCGTCACCGAACCACTCCATCCCTCCCAGTATCGCGGCGGCAGGCGGCCCGGGCGCCTCCCAACCCCGGGGGTCGGCTCCCGGTGCGACCGGTGGCCGGCGGCCCGGGGTGCGCGGTCCGGGCACGAGGGCCGGCGCGCCGCGCTCAGCCCGTGCCCGCCGCCACCGCCCGCCGCAGCCCCCGCGCCAGCAGCCCCGCGTAGCACCGCTGCGCGACCGGCACCACCGGCCCCGCGAGGCGGGTGTACCAGGCGGCGGGCCGGCTGAAGGCGGTCACCGTGAACCACACCGACCCGTCGCCCCGCAGTTCGAGGAGGAAGGACTCCTCGCCGCACTCGGGATGCCCGGTGAGCGTGCCGTACGCGAAACCCGTGCGGTCCGGCTCCTCCACCGTCCACAGCACCTCGCACGGCGCGGCCATCCGCAGCGGCCCGGCCCCCAGTGAGACCCGGACCCGGACTCCGGGCTCGGCCCGCCCGGCCGTGGCCGCCACCCGGGCCCCGGTGGCGCGGTGGGCGGCCCAGGTCATGACCCTCGTGCCCGCCGCCTCGAAGGCGGCCCGCCCGTGGCCGATCCACTCCGTGCGCCGCAGATGGTGGTAGCCCTCCGGCAGCGGCTCGTGGCGGGTGGCGCCCCGTTCCGGATAGGTCAGCACGAGGTCGGGCCCGGGCGCGCCACCGGTCGTACGGGGACGTGGACGCGGGCGGGGATTCGGTCGGGGATGCGGTCGGGCGTTCACGCGGGGGTCTCCTTCAGTCGTCGCCAGGCGAGCACCGAGCAGAGCGCGAAGCCCAGTGCGTTGCCGAGGCCGTGGGTGGCGGCCATCCAGGCCAGGTTCGGGTGGGGCAGTCCGGTCGCCTGGCCGACCGCCCAGCTCAGCGCGAGGAGCATGGTCGCGACCAGGACGGCCGCCGAGACGCCCAGCAGCCACCGGGTCACCCGGTCCCGCCCGCCGCCGCGCACATCGCGCCAGGTCACGAGGGCGACGGCCCACATCCCGGCGGTCAGCACCACGGCGCCGGCCAACTCGGCCCAGTCGTCCACGAAGTAGCCGACGAGGACGAGCAGGGTGCCGGCCGGGACGCTCAGCGCGCCGAAACGGGCGAGCCGGCCGCCGGACGCCCGGCACACCAGCCCGGCGACCAGCGCGGCGGCGAACCCCGCGTAGTGGAAGTGCGGCACGGTCAGCGCCAGGATCTCCAGGTCGAAGCCGAGGAGTTCGGTCCCGGACCGCTCCGCGAGAAGGGCCACGGCGGCGACCGACGGCGCCACGAGCGCGGTCAGCACCGCCGCCTCGGCCGGCCCCGGCGGCGTGCCCCGCCGCAGCAGCCGGCGCGGCGCCTCGCAGGCGAGCAGGACCGTGCCCGCCGCGTACACCCCGACGAGGGCGACCGCCGCCGTCCCGCGCGGCAGCCACAGACAGACCGAACCCGCCACCGCGAACAGGGGCCATGCCCGCCGAATGGCGGCCCCCGGCGCGGGTTCGATCAGCCGCAGCCCGGCCGGTACGACACAGAGCATGCCGAGCGCGACGATCAGGTTGACCAGTACGGACACCGGCTCCCACCCCCTGGATTGAACGTGTTCAACTCCCTGGCGGTGAGCCTACGCACTCGGTTGAACGCGTTCAAGTCGCGACTCGTCTGGCGATCCGTCAGAAATGAGAGGTCACCACGAGACAGCAAGCGCCGCCCGAGCGGAGCGCGACACAAGCGCGACACAGCAGAGTGGGAGAACCTGGTGCGTTCACCGATGTCACCGATGCCACCGATGTCACCGACCAAGGCCGAGTCGCCGAAGCCGTCGAAGCCGCTCAGGTCCCCGAAGCCGCTCAAGGCGCCGGTGCGCCGCCTGTCCGCGGCCGCCGCCGCGGTGTGCGTGGGCCTCCTGGCCGCCGGCTGCGGCGGGGCGGACGGCGCGGCGGGCCCGGAGGCGCTGCTCCTCCAGCCCCTCGCCGCACCCGGCCCCGACCCCTACACCCCCTCGACCGCCGTCTCCACCGCCGCCTTCGCGCCCCCGCCCGTCACCGCCGCCCCCCGCAGCCCCTCCGGCGGCGGGACCACCCTGCGGACCCTCTCCGGTGCCACCCCCGGTCTCTACGGCGGCATCCCCGAGACCGCCAGCTGCGACGTCCCGGCCCAGATCAAGCACCTCACCCGGCACAAGGACCGCACCCGCGCCTTCGCCGAGGCGGCCGGGGTCGGCAAGGGCGACGTCCCGGCGTTCCTGCGCGGCCTGACCCCCGTCGTGCTGCGCGCCGACACCCGGGTGACCGCCCACGGCTTCACCGACGGGAGGACCGCGGCACGGCAGGGCGTCCTCCAGGCCGGCACCGCGGTCCTCGTGGACCACTACGGCGCGCCCCGGGTGCGCTGCGCCGGCGGCAACCCGCTGAGCCCCCCGGTCGCCGCCAAGAGCGCGCCCGAGGCCCAGGGCACCCCCTGGACCGGGTACCGCGCGGACCGGGCGGTCGTCGTCAAACCGGCCGCGCAGGTGATCAACAACCTGGTGATCGTCAGCGTCACCGACAGCAGCTGGATCGAGCGCCCCTCCGGCACCCGGGGCGAGGAGGACGCCCGCCCCGAGGTGCTGCCACCCGTGGCCGCCGAGGAGGTCTTCTCCGACCTCAAGCGCACCGACGGCTCCGAGACGGGCGCCGACGCCGGTTCCGTCCCCTCGGGCACCACCGGCTCCGGCTCCGGGGTGCCGGGCGGCGCCTCGCAGGGCACCGCACCGGCCTCCGGCGGGACCGACCCCTACGGCTCCGCGCCCCGCCGGCCCGCCGAACCCGCCCCCGAACCGCCCGCCCCCCAGGAGGAGACCGCGCCCGAGCCGGCCCCCGTGGAGCCGGACGTTCCGCTGCCGGACGCGGGGGCCGACCCAGGGGCGGACACCGGGCCCGACGCGGGCCCGGACGCGGGCTCCGGCACCGGCCCCGACGCCGGGACCGGCGCCCTCACGGGGTGACGGCGATCCGGTCGTGGGATGGGGCGAATGATGGCAGAGTGGCTGCATGGCTGATCGGGCAGCGGGTGCCCTGTCGCTCCCCGACGACTGGCCGGCACACGCGGATGTGAGTCTGGGTCTCAATCGCATGGGCTGCTTCGACTGGGACCTCGGGACCGGTCTGATGCACCTCGACCCGATCGGTCTCGACGTCTTCGACATGCGTCCCGACGAGTACAGCGGCCGCCCCGAGTCGCTCTCCGCCCGGGTCCCCGCGGACGAGGCCATCCGCCTGGACACCCTCGTCACCCAGGCCCTCAAGCGCGGCGCCGAGCACTACGGCGCCTACTTCCGCGTCCGCCGCCGGGACGGCACCCTGCGCTGGACCCACACCCAGGCCTGCGTCCGCCGGGACGAGACCGGGCGCCCGGTCCGGATCATCGGGATCGTCCGCGACGCCACCCAGGAGATCGCCGACTCGGCGGCCCGGCTCGACCTCGACGAATCCCGCCGCATGCAGACCAGCGTCGTCGAGTCGACCACCGCCGCCCTCGCCCACGCGCGCACCGTCGAGGACGTCATCGAGCTGCTCAAGGACTCCGACGGCCTGGAGCTGCTGGGCGCCACCAGTCTCGTCATGGGCCTGCTGGAGGCGGGCCGCATCCACCTGGTCGCCGAGGGCCCGGAGGGCTCCTTCGTGCCGGGCACCCGCTGGACCCGCGTCGACGAGCAGTACCCGATGAGCGAGGTGGTGCGCACCCTCGCCCCCCGTTTCATCGAGTCCGAGGAGGACTTCGCCGCCTCCTACCCGGTCCTCTGGCCGCACATCAGCGGGCTCGGCATCTCGGCCGCCGCGTATCTACCGCTGATCGCCCAGGCCCGGCCGATCGGGGCGCTCGGCCTGCTCTACCGGGACAAGCAGGGCTTCACGCCCGACGAGCGCAATCTGCTGGTCGCCCTCGGCAGCAGCATCGCCCAGAGCCTGGCGCGGGCCGTGCTCTACGAGCAGGAGCACGACCTCGCCGAAGGGCTCCAGCAGGCGATGCTGCCCCGGCGCATCCCCGACGTGCCCGGCGCCCAGATCGCCGTGCGCTACCGCTCCGCCCGCCTCGGCCGCGACATCGGCGGCGACTGGTACGACATCATCGCCCTGCCCGGCGGCCGGGTCGGCGCGGTCATCGGCGACGTCCAAGGCCACGACACCCACGCCGCCGCCGTGATGGGCCAGCTCCGCATCGTGCTGCGGGCCTACGCCGCCGAGGGCCACACCCCGGCCACCGTGATGGCCCGCGCCTCGGTCTTCCTGCACGAACTCGACACCGACCGCTTCGCCACCTGCACGTACGCGGAGGCGGACCTGTCCACCGGCGTGGTCCAGATCGTCCGTGCCGGCCATGTCGACCCGCTGCTCCGCGACAAGGACGGCAGCTGCCGCAGGCTCCCGGTGCACGGCGGGCTGCCGCTCGGGCTGTCCGCCGAGTTCGGACGGCTGGAGTACCCCGTCAGCACCGTCGAACTCGACCCCGGCCAGACCCTCCTCCTCTACACCGACGGCCTGGTCGAGCAGCCCGGCGCCGACCTCGACGACGGCATGCAGCTGCTCACCGCCCTGGTCGACAGCGGCCCCCGCGACCTCCAGCTCCTCGCCGACCGGCTCTGCGAGGTCGTGGACGAACGCGGCGGGGACGACGACGTGGCCCTGCTCCTCCTGCGCCGCCGGGGCGCCGTCGCCCCGCAGGCCGGCGGCCGCCTCCAGCAGCACGTCGCCCAGAACGACCCCGAGGCGCTGCGCTCCTCCCGGCACATGGTCCGGGCCGCGGTCCGCGCCTGGGGGGCCGGGGACCGGGCCGACGAGATCGAACTCGCCGCCGACGAACTCATCACCAACGCCCTGATGCACACCGACGGCGGCGCGGTCGTCACCGCGCGGGTGCTCTCCGGTCCGGGACGTCGCCTGCGCGTGGAGGTCGAGGACCGCTCCAGCGCCCTGCCGCGCCGCCGGGACGCGGGGGAGTCCGGGGTCTCCGGGCGGGGCCTGATGCTGGTGGACCGGATCTCCGACGCCTGGGGCGTGGAGTCGCGCGGCAGCGGCAAGTGCGTGTGGTGCGAGTTCGCCATCCCGGACCGCGAGGCGCCCTGACGGGCCGTGCCGGGCGGCCGCCGGCGGTGTCAACCGGATGGTTGTTAACCGTACGTGAATGGACCGTACTTGACCGTAACCGACCGTAGGCGATTGACTCGTGCTCGCCGGGTCTCCGGACACCCCCGGCCTCCGTGACAGTGAGGACCACCGTGAGCACTGAGCTTCTCGCCCCGCTCGACCTGGCGTTCTGGCACCTGGAATCGGACGGCCATCCCATGCACCTCGGTGCCCTGGCGGTCTTCGACGCGGGCCCGGCCGGCCTCGCCCGTCCCGCCGCTCCCGAGCGCGACCTCCTCGCCCTGCTGGCCGCCCGCGCGGCCGCCGTCCCCCGGCTGCGGATGCGGGTGCGCGACGTCCTGCTGCCCGTCGGCGGCTCCGCGTGGAGCACCGACGGCGACTTCGACGTCCGGCGGCACGTCCACGAGGTGCGCCTGGACGGCGAGGACTTCGAGGCCGCCGCGACCGCCGCGGCGGGCGGGCTGATGGGGCGCCCCCTCGAACGGGGCCGCCCGCCCTGGGAGATGTATCTCCTCCGGTCCGCGGACGGGCGGCGCTTCGCCGTCCTCGTCAAGCTGCACCACGCCCTCGCGGACGGTATGCGCGCGGTGGCCATCGGCGCGGGGATCTTCGACGAGATCGCCGACGCCCGCACCACCGGCACCCGCCGCCCCCGCCCGGTGCCCCCGCGCTCCTGGTCGGCCGGACCGGGGCGGCTCGCGGGGTTCGCGCTGTCGCGGATGGAGGAGCTGGGCCGGGCGGTGGGCGTCGGGGCCTCCGTCGTCCGGGCCAGCCGGCTCGACCCGCGCGGGCCCCGGGCCCTGAGCGCCGCCCCCAGCGGCACCCGCCGGCTCGGCACCGCCGTGCTGCCCCTGGACGCGGTGCACGCCGTGCGGCGCGCGGCGGGCGGCACGGCCAACGACGTGCTGCTCGCGGTGGTCGCCGGCGGGCTCGGGCGCTGGCTGCGCGAACGCGGCGACGCGCTCCCGGGCGTCGGCCCGCGCGCCCTGGTGCCCGTCTCACGCCGCCGCCCCGGGGGCCCGCCCGGCTCGGGCAACAAGCTCTCCGCCTACCTCCTGGACCTGCCGGTCGCCGAACCCGACCCGCTGCTGCGGCTGCGCGCGGTGCGCGAGGCGATGGACCGCAACAAGGCGGCCGGGCCCGCACGGGGCGCGGGGGCGGTGGCCCTGCTCGCCGACCAGCTCCCGCCCCTGGCCCACCGCCTCGGCGCGTCGCTGGCGGGCGGGGCGGCCCGGATGCTGTTCGACGTCCTCGTCACCAGCGTCCCGCTCCCGCGCGCGGCCCTCTCCTTCGGCGGCTGCCCGCTGCACGCGCTGTACCCGATGGCCCCGCTCGCGCGGGGCCAGTCCCTCGCGATCGCCCTCACCACCCACGGCGGGCGCGTCCACGCGGGCCTGGTCGCCGACGGCGAGGCGGTCCCGGACGTGGACCGCCTGGCGGCGGCGCTGACCACGGAACTCGCCGCGCTGGGCGCGGCGGTCCACGCGGACGCACCACCCACCGCCCCGGCCGGGCCGGCCCCGGGATCCTCCGGCCGCCCCGTGCCGGCACCCCAGCGGTAGCCCGGGCCCACAAGGCCCGACGGGCCAGGCCCGCGGCGCCCTTGCCCGGCCGCACCCCGGTACCCGCGTGGCCGGGGCATCGGACCGGGCGGGCCGAGCCCGGCGTCGGCCGGGCGCCCCCGACCGCGCCCGCCCCGGCCGACGACCGCGCCCCCGCACCCCGGTAGCCCGGCACGAGAAGACGTGCCGCACACCGCGCGGGCCGCCGCGCCGTGCGGCAGGGTGGAGGCATGCCCGAGCTGCCCGAGGTCGAGGCCCTGCGGGGCTTTCTCGCCGACCGTCTGGACGGACGCTTCGTCGCCCGCGTCGTGCCCCTGGCCATCAGCGTGCTCAAGACCTACGACCCGCCCCTGAGCGCGATCGAGGGCGCCGAGGTCACCGGCGTCGAACGGCACGGGAAGTGGCTGGACATCGGGGCCGGCGGGCTCCATCTGGTGATCCATCTCGCCCGGGCCGGCTGGCTGCGCTGGAAGGACGAGTTCCCCGCGACACCCCCGCGCCCCGGCAAGGGCCCGCTCGCCCTGCGCACCGTGCTCGACGACGGCAGCGGCTTCGACCTCACCGAGGCGGGCACCACCAAGCGGCTCGCCGTCCACCTGGTCCGGGACGTGGCCGATGTGCCGCAGATCGCCTCCCTCGGCCCGGACCCGCTCGCGGACGACTTCGGACCCGACGCCTTCCGCCGGGTCCTCGCGGGGGAGAAGCGGCAGCTCAAGGGCGCGCTGCGGGACCAGAGCATGATCGCCGGAATCGGCAACGCCTACAGCGACGAGATCCTGCACGCGGCCCGGATGTCCCCGTTCAAGCCGGTCAAGAACCTGGACGAGGCCGAGACCGCCGCCCTCTACGAGGCGATGCGGACCACCCTCCGGGACGCCGTCGAGCGCTCGCGCGGGGTCGCGGCGGGCAGCCTCAAGTCCGAGAAGAAGAGCGGACTGCGGGTCCACGGCCGCACCGGGCAGCCCTGTCCCGTGTGCGGGGACACCGTGCGGGAGGTCTCGTTCAGCGACTCGTCCCTCCAGTACTGCCCGACCTGCCAGACCGGGGGCAAGCCGCTCGCGGACCGCAGGCTCTCCCGCCTGCTGAAGTGACACCGGGGCAGGGGGCCACGCCCGGTCAGTCGCCGATGGACAGCAGCCGTTCCCCGTTCTGCCCCCGGACCTCCCAGCGCCCGATCTCGCCCGGGTGCAGGACCGTTCCGCCCTGGAGGTCCAGCGGACCGGCCTTCTCGCCCGTCGCCTCCCCGACCCCGTAGCCCTCCGCCGGAACCCACCAGCTCATCACCGGATGCTCCGTCCCGTCCTTGCCGATCGCAACGAGCCGGCAGGTCCGCGGCCCCGGCAGCGCGCTGAGCCGCATGGCGACGGACGTCCCCCAGCCGTGGTCCTGGAGGGCGACGGAGGCCCGCACCCCGGAGACCGGGTCGGTCGCCACCACCCGCTGCACGGCCACCGGCCCGGAGTCCTGCGTCACGGCGACCCCGACCGGCAGTCCCACGATCAGCGCCGCCGCCACCGCGACCAGCCGCAGCCGCCGTCTGCTCTCCCGGCGGCGCCGGACCCGGACATGGTCGGTGAGGCGGTCCAGGAGCTGCGGCGCGGGCGTCACCAGCTCGCGCGAGGGGCCCGCGAGATCCTCCACGGCCCTCGCCACGGCGGTGAACTCGGTCAGCCGGACCGCGCACATCACGCACTCCGCGAGATGGTCCTCGAAGCGGAACGCGTCACCAGGTTCCAGGACGCCCAGCGCATACGCTGCCACATCGCCGTGCGGCTGCTGGGGGGTCATCGGCACTCCTCGGGCGCTGGTGTTACGGGCGGTCACCCTGGAATACGCAGCGCACGGGGACTCTGCTCAACCGCTTGGTCACGGTAAGGACGCGATCGCAAACGGGCCCCCGCCCGTGCGCCCGCCGGGGTGTCTAGACTCCGCTGCATGCTGCGCGTACTGGCCGTCGACGACGAGAAACCGGCGCTGGAGGAGCTGCTCTACCTCCTGCGCGCGGACCCCCGGATCCGCAGCGCCGAGGGCGCCACCGACGCCACGGAGGCGCTCCGCCGGATCGGGCGCGCCCTGGACGCGGGGCCGGACGGGGAGGAGGCGGTCGACGTCGTCTTCCTCGACATCCACATGGCCGGGCTCACCGGACTGGACGTGGCCCGGCTCCTCGCCGGGTTCGCCCGCCCGCCCCAGATCGTGTTCGTCACCGCGCACGAGGGCTTCGCCGTGCAGGCGTTCGACCTCAAGGCGGTGGACTACGTCCTCAAGCCGGTCCGCCGGGAACGCCTCGCCGAGGCGGTGCGCCGGGTCCGGGAACTGGTCCTCGCCCAGCGGGAGACCCGGGACGGGGCACGGCAGCCGGACCCGGTCCCCGGCGCCAGGACCGCCGGGCCGCCGGTGGTGCCCGGACCGGGCAGCGACCAGATACCCGTCGAACTGGGCGGGGTGACCCGGTTCGTCCCGGTGGACGACATCGCCTATGTCGAGGCGCAGGGCGACTACGCGCGCCTGCACACGGACGAGGGCAGCCATCTGGTGCGCATCCCGCTGTCCACGCTGGAGGAGCGCTGGGCCTCGCGCGGTTTCGTGCGCATCCACCGCAGCCATCTGGTGGCCCTCGCCCGGATCGACGAACTCCGGCTGGACGCCGGGGCGACGAGCGTACGGGTCGGCTCGGCGGAGCTGGCGGTGAGCCGCCGGCACGCCCGCCAGCTCCGCGATCTGCTGATGGCACCGCGCGGCGGCAAGTCGGCGGGCCCGGCGGGCGGCGGCCCGCGCGCCTGACCGGCCCCCGGCGGGCGCCCGTCCTGACTGCCCCGCGCCTGACCTGCCTCGGGCGCGCGCAGCCGGGCGCTGCGTGCCCGAAGTCCCACCGCGCGCAGCCGCCTCACCGCCCCGCCGCGCACCCGAAGCCCGGCCGACGCCCGGTTCCGGCCGCGCGGACCGGGCCGACGACCCCCGCGAGCCGGCCCACCGGCCGCTCGGCGTGCCCGGGCGCCGTTCGTCCGGCCCCGGAGCCCGCCCGGCCCCTGCGCAGGACGCCCGGCGGTGCGGGGCCCGTCACCGCCGGTCTCTACCGTCGGTAATCGCCGCTGCGTAGACTCCCCTTCTCCCGGGGGCCTGTTCCCCCGGGGGCCCGGTGTGCCGGGCCCGAGCCGACCGACGAAGAGACGCTGGAGCGGACGCCGATGTCTGCAGAGCACCCCCCGCGCCGCGAGGTGGTCACCGGTGTGCCCCGCGGCACCCGGCGCCCGCCCGGCCACGCCCCGGCACGCCACGAGATCAGCGAGCAGACCACCCTCGGCACCACCTATGTGCGGTCCCTCATGCGCAGCCAGCTGCGGGCCGCGCTCTGGACCCTCGGAATGCTGGCCCTGCTCGTCGGCACCCTGCCGCTGCTCTTCGCGCTGCCCGCCGCCCTCGGCGGCCGCCTCGACTCCCCGGCGCCCCTCGTCTGGGGCGCCCTCGGCTTCGGCGTCTACCCCGTGATGTGGCTCCTCGCCCGCTGGTACGTGCGCCGCGCGGAACGCAACGAACGGGACTTCACCCGGCTGGTCGAGGGCCGCTGACCGTGAACCAGACCTACGCGGTGGCCGCCGTCACCGCCGTGGTGCTCGCCACGGTCCTCATCGGCGCCCTGGGCCTGCGGATATCCCGGACCACCTCCGACTTCTACGTCGCCTCCCGCACCGTCAAGCCCGGTCTCAACGCGGCCGCCATCAGCGGCGAGTACCTCTCCGCCGCCTCCTTCCTCGGCATCGCCGGGCTGGTCCTCCTCCAGGGGCCGGACATGCTCTGGTACCCGGTCGGCTACACCGCCGGATACCTCGTCCTGCTCGTCCTGGTCGCGGCCCCGCTGCGCCGCTCGGGCGCGTACACTCTCTCCGACTTCGCCGAGGCCCGGCTGGAGTCCGCCGCCGTGCGCCGGCTCGCCAGCCTCTTCGTCGTCGGGATCGCCTGGCTGTATCTGCTGCCGCAGCTCCAGGGCGCGGGCCTCACCCTGGAGATCCTGACCGGGGCGCCCGACTGGCTGGGGTCGCTGGTGGTCGCGGTGGTCGTCACCGGGGCGGTCGCGGCCGGCGGGATGCGCAGCATCACCTTCGTCCAGGCGTTCCAGTACTGGCTGAAGCTCACCGCCCTGCTGGTGCCCGCCCTCTTCCTGGTCGCCGCCTGGGTGGGCGACGACGCCCCGCGCGCCCGGTTCGACGCGCCGGCCGTGCTGCGCGAGCACACCGACGTCCGGGTCGGCGACACCGTCCGCGTCGAACTGGACCGGCCGCTCACCCTCACCGTCTCCGGCACCGTCGACGGCGTCCGCCACCAGGGGGAGCGGGTGACCCTGGGGGAGGGGCCGCACCGGATCGAGGCGGGTGCCGAACTGGGCCTGCCCAAGGGCGCGGAGGTCCCGGAACGGGCGGCCTCCGGCGCCGACCCGGTGAGCTGGTCGCAGCCGCTGTCCGGCGGTCGGGACGGCTCCCAGCTGTACGCCACCTACGGGCTCATCCTGGCGACCTTCCTCGGCACCATGGGGCTCCCGCATGTCGCCGTCCGCTTCTACACCAGCCCCAACGGGCGGGCGGCCCGGCGCACCACCCTGGTCGTCCTCGGCCTGATCGGCGCCTTCTACCTGCTGCCCCCGGTCTTCGGCGCCCTCGGCCGGATCTACGCCCCCGAGCTGGCCCTCACCGGCGCGGCGGACGCGGCGGTCCTGGTGCTGCCGGACCGGGTGATCGGCGGGCTCGCGGGCGATCTCCTCGGCGCGCTGCTGGCGGGCGGGGCCTTCGCCGCGTTCCTGTCGACGGCGTCCGGGCTGACCATGTCCGTCGCGGGCACCCTCACCCAGGACGTGCTGCCCTCGCGCGGGGTGCGCCACTTCCGGCTGGCGACCGTGGTCGCGATGGCGGTCCCGCTGGCCCTGGCCGTGGTCACGGGGGACGTACCGGTGGCGGACGCGGTGGGGCTCGCCTTCGCCGTCTCCGCCTCCTCGTTCTGCCCGCTGCTGGTGCTCGGGATCTGGTGGAGGGGGCTGACCCCGCCGGGCGCGGCGGCGGGCCTGATCACGGGCGGCGGCGCGGCCCTGACGGCGGTCATGGCGACGCGCGCCGGGCTGGCCCCGGAGGGCTGGGGGCACACCCTGATGGCCTGGCCGGCGGTGTGGTCGGTGCCGCTGGGCTTTCTGACCATGGTGGTCGTCTCCCTGGCGACCGCCCGCCACATCCCGCCCGGCGCGGCCGCCACCCTGGCGCGGCTGCACCTCCCGGAGGACCTGGCCGGCGGCGGCCGCACCGACGGGCGCACGGAGGACACGCGGGGCGAGGCGGCGCGGGGCGAGAGAGCGGCGGACCGGGTGACGAGGGGCGGGGGCCGGTGAACGGAGCACAGGCCGTGGTGGCGGTCCTGATCGCGGCCCTGCTGCTGGGCGTCGGCTTCGCCCTCGGCAGGTTCGCGGGCCGGCGGGCCGCCCGCCCCGACCTCGACCTCGGCACCCCGGTGGAGCTGGCCACCTTCCACACCCTGCACACGGCTTCCCTCGCCGCACCCCCGCTGCGGGCCGGGCTCACCGAGGACACCGCCCGCAAGGCCGCCCGCCGGCTGCGGTCCCTGCTGGGCACCGAGGCGCTCTGCCTCACCGACCGGGACGGCGTGCTCGCCTGGGACGGGCCGGGCGACGACCACCACCGCGAGCAGGTGATGGCGAAGGTCGCCGAGGTCCTGGAGTCGGGCCGGGGCCGCAGCGTCCACTCCGAGTGCGCGGACGTGGAGTGCCCGCTGCGCTGGGTGGTGATCGCCCCGCTGACCGGCGAGGAGGGGGTGCTCGGCACCCTGGTGGCCTACGGCTCCCGGGAGTCCGCGGTGCTGGTGCGGGCGGCGACGGAAGTCGCGCGCTGGGTCTCCGTCCAGCTGGAACTGGCGGAACTGGACCGCTCGCGGACCCGGCTGATCGAGGCGGAGATCCGCGCGCTGCGGGCCCAGATCTCCCCGCACTTCATCTTCAACTCGCTGGCCGCCATCGCCTCCTTCGTGCGCACCGACCCGGAACGCGCACGGGAACTGCTGCTGGAGTTCGCCGACTTCACCCGCTACTCGTTCCGCCGGCACGGCGAGTTCACCCAGCTCGCGGACGAACTGCGCTGCATCGAGCAGTACCTCGCCCTGGCCGGCGCCCGGTTCGGTGACCGGCTGAAGGTCACCCTCCAGGTGGCTCCCGAGGTCCTGCCCGTGACCCTGCCCTTCCTCTGCCTCCAGCCGCTGGTCGAGAACGCGGTCAAGCACGGGCTGGAGGACTCCCGTTCCGAGTGCCGGGTCACCATCGCCGCCCAGGACGCGGGCGCCGAGGCCATGGTGACCATCGAGGACGACGGGGTGGGCATGGACCCGGACGCCCTGCGGGCGATCCTCGCGGGGGAGGCGGGGGCCTCCTCGGGCATCGGCCTGCTCAATGTCGACGAACGGCTGCGGCAGGTGTACGGCGACGACCACGGGCTGGTCATCGAGACGGCCGTCGGCGCCGGAATGAAGATCACCGTCCGGGTGCCCAAGTACCGGGCGGGCGTGCACTCCTCGGCGGGCGGACGCGGCATGCGCTGAGCCACGGCGCGGTCGCGCGGGCACGGGCCCGCGCCGGACGGGCGGGCGGGCTCACGGCGCGCCGGATGGGCGGACGGGCGCACGGTGCGCCGGGCGGGCGGTTCAGCGGTCCGGCGTCACCACAGGTGCAGTGCGAGATGTGCGAGCGGGAGCCCCAGGTGCCGGACCGGTGTCCACACCCGCTGGCCCTCGTCCACCGGCGGGACGCCGGGCGTGAGGGGCGTCAGGCCGTCCAGGTCGGCCGCGTGCACCTCGGTGGTGCGCAGCCACTCCCAGGCGGCGACGGCGAGCGCCAGGTCTGGGTCCGGGGCGCCGTCCCGTTCGTGGCCGGCCCGGTCGGCGAGTTCCCGGGCGACCCAGAGGGGCCACGGGCGGCCGTGCGCGGTGTGCTCGATCCAGCCGTCGATCCCCGCGTCGATCCGCTCGTCGGGCCACGGCCCGGCCGCGGCGGGGGAGGGGAGGCCCGCCCGGCCGCTCAGATGGATCGTCAGCGCCAGGCAGCGGTGACCGGCCCGGAACTCGATGGTTCCGGGCCCCACGAGCCCGGCCGCGCGCAGGATCTCCCCGGCCGTGTACTCCGCGCAGAGCCACGCCATCGGGACGGCGAGTCCAGGCCCGCCCGTGCCGCCCGGTCTTCCCAACCGCATGGTCCTCACCGTCCTCCGGTCGCGCCTGTGCCGTGGGCCCCGGTTCCGGTACGGACCGGAGCCGGCAGGCCGTGCCCGCGGGGGGCCGGGGCCCGAGCACGAGCCTCCCCCTTCCGGTACGGCGAGGTGTCCCGTTCGGCTCAACTCCGGCGTGACGTTCGGCATGCCGGGCGGCCCGGGCCGTGGTCGGAGTGGCGCCGGGTCCCCCCTGTGGCCTTCGGGGCGGTGGTGACCGGACGCCGGCTGTACCCGGGCAGGCAGCGGGCGAGCGCGCGGAGCGCGTAGTGCGAGCGCGACTTGACGGTCCCGGGCGGGATGCCCAGCACCTCGGCGGCCTCGTTGACGCTCAGGCCGTGGAAGTAGATCTGCACCAGCACCGCCCGGTGCTCGGGGCTGAGCGACCCGACGGCGGCCCGTACGTCGAGCGCGGCGACCGCGGACTCGGTGAGGTCGAGCGGGTCGGGGGTGGTGGCGAGGACGCCGTCGCCGATCTCGGCCGGCCGGGCCAGTCGTGAGCGACGGGCGTCGATGGCGAGCCGCCGTCCGACCGTGAACAGCCAGGGCCGCATCGACTCATAGGGCGCGTCGAACGCCTCGGGGTGCTGCCACGCCCGCACCAGGGTCTCCTGGAGCAGGTCCTCGGCGCGCTGCTGGTCGCCGTAGGTGAGTCCGAGCAGGAAGCTCAGCAGGGCGGGGCCGTGTTCGCGCTGGAGCTCCGCCATGGCCCGTTCGTCGGTCGTCGCGGTCGCCGTCGCCATTCGCCAACACCCTTTCACCCGTCGCCGCTGTCCCGTGGCGTATACGAACGCATCCGCGCACCCCGCGACAGTCGCCGGACGGCGGGCGTCGGCGAACGGTCGCTCCGAGCGGCGAGTGGTGCGGTGAGCGGTCGGCCGGACCCGCCGGTGCCCACCCGGTCCGCGGTGCCGCCATGGCGGGTCCGTTCCGGCGACTCACCGCTGCGTCGCTTGACTCACCCCCGCCCTCCCCTGTGTCGTCAAAAAGTCCCAAAAGCTGTAAATCGTATAATTCGGAGGATGCTGTGATGCCACGGACGACGCCGGCCCCCCGGCACCCCCGGCGACCCGGCCGTACCGCCCTCGCCTGCGCCCTCCTGCTCCTCACCGGCGCGGCGGCGTGCGCCGGCCCCGGGCACCCGCCCCGGGCCACCGGGACCGCCACCGCCGGCTCGACCCCGGCCGCCGGCTCCACCCCCGCCCAGCGTCCCTTCACCCTGGTCGCCAGCGGTGACGTCCTGCCCCATGACTCGGTGATCGCCCAGGCCGCCGCCGACGCGGCCGGCAAGGGCTACGACTTCCGCCCCATGCTGGCCGGGGTCGCCCCCGTGGTCTCCCGCGCCGACCTGGCGATCTGCCATATGGAGACGGTCTACGGCGCGGACGGCGACTACAGCGGCTACCCGTCCTTCAAGTCCCCGCCCGAGGTCGCCCGCGCCCTCGCCGACACCGGCTACGACTCCTGCTCCACGGCCTCCAACCACACCCTGGACGACGGCGCCGCCGGTATCGCCCGCACCCTGGACGCCCTCGACGCGGCGGGCGTCCGGCACGCCGGCTCGGCCCGCAGCGAGGCCGAGTCCCGCCGCCCCGCCCTGCTCAGCGCCGGCGGCGCCACCGTCGCCCAACTCGCCTACACCTACGGCACCAACGACATCCCCGTCCCCGCCGGCCGCCCCTGGAGCGTCGCCCTCATCGACGAGCAGCGCATCCTCGACGACGCCCGCCGCGCCCGGCGGGAGGGCGCCGACATCGTCGTGGTCAGCCTCCACTGGGGCACCGAGTGGCAGACGGAACCCGACGAGCGCCAGCTCTCCCTGGGCCGCTCCCTGACCGCCTCCACCACCGGCGGCCGCCCCGACATCGACCTGATCCTCGGCACCCACGCCCATGTCCCGCAGGCGTACGAGAAGGTCAACGGCACCTGGATCGCGTACGGCATGGGCGACCAGATCGCCGGCGCGATGATCAACTACGACGGTGCCCACGACCCGCGCGGCAACCAGGGCACCCTCGCCCGCTTCACCTTCTCGCCCCCGACCGCACGCGGCGGACGCTGGGAGGTCACCCGCGCCGAGTACGTGCCGCAGTGGATGGACACCGTCGCCGGCCGGGTCGTCACCCTGCCCGCCGCCCTCGACGCCAACCCCGGCCGGGCCGACTACCGCACCGCCCTCGCCCAGATCGACGCCGCCGCCCTCGGCCGGGGCGCCCAGCGCGACGGCCTGGTGCGAGGCCGCTAGCGCGTGCCCGCCCCGGTCACGGGACCACGGTCACCGGCCAGCGCCCCGCCTTGACCAGCCGGACCGCGACCGAGCCGACGATCCGGTGCCCCGCCGACTCGGAGGCGCCCACCACCACGGCGTCCGCCTTCAGTTCGCCGGCCGCCGCGACCAGCCCCGTGAACGGGTCCCCACGGAGGGTGTGGAACTCCCAGCGCACGTCCCAGATGCCCTGCACCCGCTCCGCCGCCGCACGGATCTCCGCCGCCAGCTCCTCGGCGGTCTCCCCGGTGGTGACGGCCCCCGGCGCGCCCAGCGCCGCCCCCGCCGGCATCACCGGCTGCACGTAGACGATGGCGAGCAGTGCCCCCTGCCGGCGCGCGAGGCCGCTCGCGTAGGCGGCGGCCCGCATCGAGGAGTCGGACCCGTCCAGGCCGACGACGATCACCTTCGGACCGTCGGTGCCCCGTTCGAAGCGCTGGGCCGGTTGCCGCGTCACACCGGTGAGGTTATCGGGCCGGCCCCCGGCGCGGTGCGCGGTCGTGCCCCGTCGGCGGCGTGGACGGCGGCGCCGCCGTTGCTCCCATCGGGTCGAATCCGCCGCCCGCCCGTGTCGGTCGGCCGCGGCGGCCCCCGCGCGTGCGAGCAGTGGGCCATGAAAAAGGATGAGCTGCACGTCCCGCGCCGCTCGGCGCTCCGGCTGGCCGCCGCGCTCGGCGGGGCCGCGATCGTCGGCGGGCTCTTCGCCGCCGAGAGCGGTGGCGGTCCCGAGCGGGCGCTGAGACCGTCCGAGCCGCCGTCCCCGGCGCCCCCGGCCCAGGGTCCGGGGGCCGCCGCGGCCCCGCCCCCGCGGGCGTCCTCGTACCGCTTGCAGCCGATGACCGCGCAGGCCCCCGTCGCCCGCCGCGCGGCACCGCCCGTGCGCACCCGCCCGTTCCTCGAACTGCCCGCCGAGGGCCGGACGATGGTGCTCACCTTCGACGACGGCCCCGACCCCCGCTACACCCCGGGCGTCCTGAAAACCCTGCGCGAGCACGAGGTGCGGGCGATGTTCTTCGTCTGCGGCGAGATGGCGGACTACAACCCCGACCTGCTGCGCGAGATGTCCGACGACGGTCATGTGATCGGCAACCACACCTGGTCGCACCCGCTGGTGCCCGGTCTGGCCCCGTCCTCGATCCGCCGGGAGCTGGGCCGCACCAGCGATGTCGTGGAGAAGGCGGTCGGCGCGCCGCCGCTCTGGTACCGGGCGCCCTACGGGGCGTGGAACCGGCACTCGTTCGAGATCGGCGCCGAACTGGGGATGGAACCGCTCGCCTGGACCGTGGACACCCTCGACTGGACCGAGCCCGGCACCAACACGATCGTCCGCCGGGTCCTGGACGGCGCGGCCCCCGGCGTCGTCGTCCTCTCCCACGACGCGGGCGGGGACCGCTCCCAGAGCGTCGCCGCCCTGCGCCGCTATCTGCCCCGGCTGATCGACGAGGGCTACGACATCACCGTCCCGCACCGCTGACCCGGGGGCCGGCGGTGCGGGACGGTGGCGACGGGGGAGCGGCGGCGGGGGCGGTCGCCGGGCCCCCGGCCGCGGTCAGCGGGTCTTGACCATCCGGGCGAAGACCACCACGTTGCCGTCGTAGCCGTCGGCCTTCGAGTAGCCCCCGCCGCAGGTGATGACCCGGAGTTCCGGCTGCCCGGTGTCGCCGTAGACGCGCACACCGGGGAAGTCGTTCTTGGAGAACACCTCCACGCCGTACACCTCGAAGACCGCGGTCCGCCCGTCGAGCCGCGGCACCTCCACCAGCTGGCCCTTCTCGACCGAGCCCAGCCCGTAGAAGACGGCGGGCCCGGATTGGTTGTCGACATGGCCGACGATCACGGAGGTGCCGCGCTGGCCCGGGGCGACGCCGTTCTGGAACCAGCCGGCCAGATTGGGGTCCTGCGGGGGCGGCGCCGCGATCCACCCCTTGTCGTCCAGGCCCACGTCCATGATCGGCGCGTTGACCTTGATCGACGGGATGCGCACCGTGGCGGGCGGTGCGTACGGCAGCGGCTCCAGCGGCACCGGCAGGAAGGTTTCTCCCGTGCCATTGCTCCGGGAGGCCGCCGCGGCGGGCTGCGGCGGGCCCATGCCGACGTCCGCGCCGTTCTTCATCAGGGCGATTCCGCTGAGCATGACGAGTGCCAGGATCCCCCACGGCGACGGGCGCGGTACCCGCCGGCCGAAGGTGTCCCGTTCGGTTCTCCCCTTATTGCGCATGCAGGCACGCTAAGTGCGCCTCCCCCGGGCGGCGATCAGGGAAGGGCGAACGGGTGGCCGGGGCCAGTCGGGGTGACCCATCCGGGTAATCGGACAATCGACTGCTGACAGTCTGTGACCTGCGACTCCGTCAGATACCCGTCCGTCCGCACGGCGTGTCGGCTCACCGGGACGGGCCAAGCCCGAAATGCGTAGTTGACGGTGCTCAGTGAGGGTTCGTCATGGAAGACGTCCTCGTCGACTTTGCCGGAGCGCCGCTTCGGAGCGTCTTCCTGGAGGTTCAACGATGCGTGCTGTACGCGCTCTCGCGGTGACCGCGACCGCCTTCGCGGCCGTCGGGCTCGGCGCTCCACTGGCCGCCGCCGGCGGTGGGGACGGCCCGAGGAACGTCCATGTCAGCCCGTCCACGGTGTTCCCCGGAGGCACCCTGACGATCACGGTCGACGGCTGCCACCGCGGTGGCACCGTCAGTTCGAACGCCTTCCCCGACGCCACCCTCTCCCGGGGCGACCGCGGTCAGCAGACCGCCACGGCCCGGGTCCGCAACAACGCCTCGCCCGGCGACTACCACCTGACGGTCCGCTGCAACGACAGCACGCAGACCGCCAGCGCCTCGTTCACCGTCCGCCGCGGCGGCGGTGCGCAGGGCGGTCTCGGCGGGTCCATCGGGCCCAGCAGCACCGAGATGGCGATCGGCGCCGGTCTGGTCGCCACGGCGGCGGTGGGCGGCAGCCTCTTCATCGCCCGCCGTCGCCGCACGGTCGGCGGCCAGGTCTGATCGGCCGAAACCTCCCGGTCGGCCCACCGCCCGTCGCCCCGAACCCGCACAGGACTCGGGGCGACGGGCGTTCGGTGTGCACCACGGGTGGGTGGCCCTGGTGCCGGGCTCCGCGGGGGCACGCCGGGCGCGTCAGTGACGGCGGCCGGCGGTACGGCGGCGCACCACGAGGACGGTCGCCGTGGCGGCGGCCGCGACCAGGGCGCCGCCCGCCGCCATCTCCGCCGTGTTCATGCTGTCGACGCTGCCGCCCACACCGCCGCGCACGCCCGAGGGGGCGATGGTCTGGGCGGGGCGGGTGGAGCTGGCGGTGGGGCTGGACGAGCCGCCGGCGATCCGCAGATCGAGGGTGCCGACCTGTCCGGTGCAGTTGAACTGCACGGAGTAGACGGCGCCGGGCCGGGCGTCCCAGTCGACGACCGCCGTCGCGGCGCCGTTGCGGGGGATGGTGACGGTGTCGAAGACACCCGAGGTCACCGTGGTGGTGCTGGGGCAGCCGCCCGCGGTGAGCGTCACCCGGCCGCCGGCGGCCACCGAGGACGGGGTCACCGAGAAGTCGTACGGCGTGTTGTTCACGGCGTGGGCGGCGGTGGGGGCGGACAGGGCGAGTGCGGCCGCTCCGAGAGCGGCGGATGCGGCACGTATCGCACGCATGGTCGGACCTCCGGGTCCCGAGGAGCAGCCGCGGGAACCGTTTCCGCGCAGGTCGGGGGGTGCTCCTCGATCACCGAAACGCTACGAGCGGCCACGGTGCGCCGCGATCGCTGTAGGGCAAACGGGTCATACCGCTGGTGCGACAGGGGGACGGGGACGGCGGGTCGGCGTGGGAGACCGGCCCCGGCGGGGTACAGGCGCGCGGGCGCGTGGGCCACGGCGATGGCGCGGCGGGACATAGGGTGGCCGGCCGGGGCAGGGGCGAGGACACAGAGGACGAGGAGCCGGGGACGTGGACGACGACGCGCTGTATCCGCCCGTCGAACCCTACGAGGAGGGGATGCTCGACGTCGGCGACGGCAACCTCGTCCACTGGGAGGTGTCCGGGAACCCCCGGGGCAGGCCCGCGCTCGTGGTCCACGGCGGCCCCGGCTCCGGGTGCACACCGGGGATGCGCCGCTACTTCGACCCGGCGGCGTACCGGATCGTCCTGTTCGACCAGCGCGGCTGCGGGCACAGCACCCCGCACGCCTCGGACCCGGCCGCCGACATGAGCGTCAACACCACGCACCATCTGCTCGCCGACATGGAGAAGCTGCGCACCGCGCTCGGAATCGACTCCTGGGTCCTGTACGGCGGTTCCTGGGGCTCGACCCTGCTCCTCGCCTACGCCCAGCGCCACCCCGAGCGGGTCACCGGCATCGTCGTCAACGGGGTGACCACCACCCGGCGGTCCGAGACCGACTGGCTGTACCACGGGGCCGGCCGCTTCTTCCCCGAGCAGTGGGACCGCTTCCGGGCCGCCGTGCCCGAGGCCGAGGGCCCCGGCGCCCTGGTCGCCGCCTACGCCCGGCGCATGGAGAGCCCCGACCGGGCGGTGCGGGAGCACGCGGCGGCCGAGTGGTGCCGCTGGGAGGACGCCGTCCTCTCCCTGGAGCCGCACGGCGCGCCCGACCTCTACGCCGGCCGCCCGGACGCCGCCCGGCTCGCCTTCGTGCGCATCACCGCGCACTACTTCGCCCACGGGGCCTGGCTGCCGGAGGGCGAACTCCTCGCGAACGCGGGGCGGCTGAACGGCATCCCGGGCGTCCTCTTCCACGGGCGTCTCGACCTCAGCTCGCCCCTGGACACCGCCTGGGAGCTGGCCCGCGGCTGGGACGGCGCCGAACTCGTCGTCGTCGACGACGCCGGGCACAAGGGGAGTTCGGCGCTGCGCGGGCGGGTGCGGGCCGCCATCGACGGCTTCCGCTGAGCCCGTGAACCCGCCCCGATGGCCCCCGGAGGGGCCCGGAGGGATGCCGGGGCCCTCCGGTTGAGTTCAGTTCAAGCCATTTCCGTGCTCCGCCGCGTGGGGGAATTCGCCTGGTGCCGAGGGGATTTCGACCATTTGCTCCCGCGACCCGGAAGAAATTTCCGAACGGGTTGAACACGCCTCGCCCCCGTGTCCGTACCTAGGGCCATGAAAGGGCGCCGCGGCGGCGCCCCACCGGCTCGAGAAGCCTGAAGAACAACGGGAGTGGACATGAACACCTGGCGGAACGCCTCGCTCGCGGTGACTGCGGCGGCTGTACTCGCGCTGACGACGGCGTGCGGTCAGGACCAGGGCAACCAGACGCCCAACGGCCAGGCGGTCGGCGCGGCCAACCCCGCGGCCCCCGGCGACGGCTACGGCGGCTACGGCTCCGACAGCGGAGGCGAGGCGGCGGCCGCGGCCAAGCCCGCCGGCCAGCTCGCCGTCTTCGACAGCCCCGACATCGGCGAGGTCGTCACCGACAGCGCCGGCTTCACCCTCTACCGCTTCGACAAGGACACGGCCAAGCCGCCGAAGTCCAATTGCGAAGGCGACTGCGCGAAGGTCTGGCCCGTCGTCGCGGCCGGCGGCGCGACCGCCGCCCCGGGTGTCGACGCCTCCCTCATCGGCGAGGTGACCAGGGCGGACGGCAGCAAGCAGCTCACCATCGACGGATGGCCGATGTACCGCTACGCCAAGGACACCAAGGCCGGTGACGTCAACGGCCAGGGCGTCGGCGGCACCTGGTACGCCTCCGCCCCCGACGGCAAGAAGGCCGCCCCGGGCGCGGGCGGCGGGGACGCCGGCGGTGAGGACGCGGGCGGCGAGGCCGCCGACCTGGCGGGGCTGTCCGTGCGCAACGACCCCAAGCTGGGCGAGGTCGTCGTCGACAAGAACGGCATGACCGTCTACCGCTTCATGAAGGACTCCGCCTGGCCCATGAAGACGGCCTGCACCGGTGAGTGCCTGGAGAAGTGGCCGGTCGTCGCGCCCGTCGACAAGAACGACACCAAGGGCATCCTGAAGAAGGGCTATGTCACCTTCGACCGGCCCGACGGCATCAAGCAGCAGACCATCGACTGCTGGCCGCTCTACACCTTCGCCGGGGACAAGAAGCCCGGCGACACCAACGGCCAGGGCGTCGGCGGCACCTGGTACGCCATCTCCCCGGAGGGCAAGCCGGTCGGAGCGCCCAAGTAGTCCCCACGTCGCGCCTCCGGCCGTGGCCGGCCCGCCCTCGCGTCCCTCGGCGCGGCGGCGGGCCGTCCGCGTGCCCGCGGCTCGTGCCGGGGCGGCGGTGACGCCCCGTCATGACGCGTGCGCATGACGTCCACGTATGACAGAGGACCGTGACCGGCACGTGTGACCAAGAACGGACCGCGAATTTCCGGTTGGGCTCGCCCTCTTGGCGGGCGATCAGTAGCCTCGGCTCGAACACCGGCCATGGACGTGGCCTCCCTGCCGTGGCGACTTGTTGGAGACATCGATGGAGCGACCCGCCTGGGCACCGCAGAGCATCGACATATCGGTGCCGAGCGTGTCCCGGATCTACGATTTCTATCTGGGCGGTTCGCACAACTTCGAGGCCGACCGGGAAGCCGCGCGCAAGGCGATGGAGTTCCTGCCGGGCCTGCCCAAGATCATGCAGGCGAACCGGGCCTTCATGCGCCGCGCCGTGGACTTCGCCGTCGCCGAGGGCATCGACCAGTTCCTCGACATCGGCTCCGGCATCCCCACCTTCGGCAACGTCCACGAGGTCGCCCGGCGGTCCGACCCCCGGGCGCGCGTCGTCTACGTCGACCACGACCCGGTCGCCGTGGCCCACAGCCGCAGCCTCCTGGAGGGCGACGAGCACGCGGCCGTCCTCGCCGCCGACCTGCGCGCGCCCGGCCAGATCCTGGACAGCGCCGAGGTCAAGGGACTCCTCGACCTGGACCGGCCGGTGGCCCTCCTCCTCGTCGCCGTACTGCACTTCGTCGAGGACGCCGACGACCCGCGCGCCGCCGTCGCCGCCCTGCGCGACGCGCTCGCGCCCGGCAGTCTGCTGATCCTCACCCACGCCTCCTACGAGGGCATCCCGGTGCCCCAGGAGCAGGCGGGCGGCGCGGTGGGGGTCTACCGCGACATCCGCAACCCGCTGGTCATGCGCAGCCGCGAGGAGATCGCGGCCTTCTTCGAGGGATTCGAGATGGTCGAACCCGGGCTGGTCCCCCTGGCGCGCTGGAGGCCCGGCGACGACGCCGGCCAGGAGGACCCCTACGCCTTCTCCGGCTTCTCAGGGGTGGGGCGCCGGGCGTGAACCAGCCGTCGTCCCAGGCCGGGGGCCCAGCCGTGGAACCGGACGCCCCCGAGGACCGCCTCCGGCGCTTCGCGACCATCTGGAGCCGGGCCATCTTCCCGGCCACCGCCACCTCGCTCACCCGCCCCGAGTTCGAGGGCCATCTGCTCCCCGTGGCCCGGGAGCTGCGCGAGGCCCTGCACGCGAGACCGTTCGCACCCCAGTCCGGGCAGCGGATCGGGCGGGCGCTGGTGGAGGCCCACTGCACCGACCCCGACGCGCTCAGCCGCACCCTCGGCGTGATCGACGCGTACCTCGTCCTCTACTGCGGCGACCCCGGCCTCAGCGCCGAGGAGAGCCGCGCCCGGTGCGCCCGCCTCCAGCACGCGGTGGCCGCCGGGTTCGCCCACGCGCTGCGCGAGCGGACCCTCGCCGAGCAGGAGGCCATCGCCCGCTCCACCCTGCTCGCCCGCAACGACGCCCTCCAGGCGATGCACGACACCGAGGTCCGTTTCCGGGCCGTCTTCGAGGGCGCCGCCATCGGCATCGCCATCGCGGACCTCGACGGCAATGTGCTGGAGGTCAACGACACCCTGACCCGGATGTTCGGCGGCCTGGAGCACCATGTGCGCGGCCGCCGGTTCACCGAGTGGGCCCACCCCGAGGACCGGCCCCACGTCTGGGAGCTGTACCGGGAGCTGGTGCGCGGCGAACGCGAGGACTACCGCACCGAGAAGCCCTTCTACCGGGGCGACGGCACGGTCCTGTGGACCAACCTCACCGTCTCCCTGCTGCGCGACGCCGAGGGCGTGCCGCAGTACCAGCTCGCCCTGATGGAGGACACCACCGAGCGGCGGCTCCTCAATCTGCGGCTGCGCTACGAGGCCACCCACGACGCGCTCACCGGGCTGCCCAACCGCACCCTCTTCTTCGAACGCCTGGAGAAGGCCGTCACCGCCGGCGACGGCAACCGCTTCGGGCTCTGCTACCTGGACCTCGACGGCTTCAAGGCCATCAACGACAGCCTCGGCCACGCGACCGGAGACCGGCTGCTGGTCGAGGTCGCCGACCGGCTCCAGAGCTGCGCCACCGCCCCCGGCGAGATGGTCGCCCGGCTCGGCGGCGACGAGTTCGTGGCCCTGACCACCGGCCCCGACACCGAGCGCGAGGTCGACGAACTGGCCGCCCGGATCCTGGGCGCGCTCTCCGCGCCGATCAACGTGGACGGCCGCGAGTTCACCGTGCGCGGCAGCATCGGCATCGTCGAGGGCCCGGCGGGGGAGCGGACCAGCGCGGAGGTGCTGCGCAGCGCCGACATCACCATGTACCGGGCCAAGTCGGCGGGCGGCAACCGCTACGAGCTGGCCGACCCGGAGGCGGACGCGCGGGCCATCACCCGCCACGGGCTGACCACCGCCCTGCCGGCCGCGCTGGAGCGGGGCGAGTTCTTCATCGAGTACCAGCCGCTGGTGCACCTCGGGGACGGCACCGTGCACGGCGCCGAGGCCCTGGTCCGCTGGTGCCATCCGCAGCACGGGGTGCTCGGCCCGGACCGCTTCATCCCGCTCGCCGAACGCACCGGGCTGATCGTGCCGCTGGGCCGCTGGGTGCTGGAGGAGTCGGTCCGCCAGGCCCGCTACTGGAGCACCCGGCACAGCGACGGCGGCCCGCTGCGGATCAACGTCAACCTCTCCCCGGCGCAACTCACCCACCCGGGGCTGGTCGCGGACACGGTCGACGTGCTGGAGCGGTCCGGTCTGGACCCGGGCGCGCTGTGCCTGGAGGTCACCGAGTCGGCCCTGATAGGGGCGGACGAGGACCTGCTGAAGCCCCTGCGCCAACTCGCGGAACTGGGCGTGGACATCGCGCTCGACGACTTCGGCACCGGGTACTCCAACCTGGCCAACCTGCGCCGGCTCCCGGTGAGCGTGCTGAAGCTGGATCGTTCCTTCACGCAGGGGATGCAGCAGCACCCGTGCGACCCGGTCGACCTGAAGATCGTGGAGGGGATCGTCTCGCTCGCGCACAGCCTGGAGCTGGCCGTCACCGTGGAGGGCGTGGAGACGGGGGCGCAGGCGGAGCAGCTGCGGGAGCTGGGCTGCGACACGGCCCAGGGCTGGTACTACGCCCGGCCCGGGGCGCCGGACCGGATCCACTCCCTGCTGCTGGCCGACGCGGTCTGAGCGCGGGCGCGGCAAGGCGGCGGACCGCCGCCGAGGCATCAGCCCGCGCGGCCCGGCCGGACCGGGCGGTGCACCCGGGACGCCAGCAGCATCCGCTGCAACTCCCGGGCCGCGCGCGGCGGTTCCACGTCGCTGCGGTGCGCCAGCGCGATCGTCCGGTGCAGCCCCGCACCGGACAGCCGGGTCACCCGCAGATCGCCGCCCGCCCCCTCGGCCACCATCGCCGGGACCACGGCCACCCCCAGCCCGGCCCGCACGAAGCCCAGCACCGCGTCCATCTCGCCGCCCTCCACCGTGAACGAGGGCTCGAAACCGGCGGACCGGCAGGCCGCCACCGTCAGGTCCCGCAGGTCGTAGCCGTGCCGGAACATCACCAGCGGCTCGCCCGCGAGATCGGCGATCCGCAGCGGTGACGCCGGGGCCGGGGCCGCCGGGGAGGAGACCACCACCAGGTCCTCCCGCAGCAGCTCCACCGCGGTCAGCGACGGCGAGGAGGACGGCAGCGGCAGCACCACCAGGGCCAGGTCCAGCGCCCCGCGCGCCAGCGCCCGCACCAGGTCGTGCGAGCCGGACTCCTCGATCAGGAGCTCGATCCCCGGATGCCGGTCGTGGAAGGTGCGCAGCACCTGCGGCAGCAGCCCGGTGCACAGACTCGGCGTGGCCCCCAGCCGCACCCGGCCCCGGCGCAGCTGGGCCACCTCCTGCACCTCCCGCCGCGCGGTCTCGGTGTCCGCGAGAATCCGCCGGGCCAGCGGCAGCAGCGCCTCCCCGGCGTCGGTCAGGGCGATGTTCCCCCGGGCCCGCCGGAACAGGTCCGCGCCCAGCTCCTGCTCCAGCGCCCGGATCTGCTGGGAGAGCGAGGGCTGCGAGACATGCACCCGCTCGGCTGCCCGGGTGAAGTGCAGGGTCTCGGCGACGGCGGTGAAGTAGCGGAGCTGCTGGAGCTGCATGAACGCCACTCTATAGGCCCTGCCTATCGGGATCAGCCGGATCATGTCTTGGACCACTGACCCGCCCCGGCCCTAGCGTCGGCGTCATGGCTCTGGCAACGCGGACACGCAAGGCGCAGGCGGGCACGGGCGGCGGTACGGGTGGCACGGCCGGGACGGGCGGCGCGGGCCGGCGGCCGTCCGCGGTGCGCGCCTTCTGGCAGTCGACCATCGGCAAGAAGACGGTCATGGCCGTCAGCGGGCTGCTGATGCTCGGCTATCTCGTCGCCCATGTGATGGGCAACCTCAAGGTCTTCTTCGGCCCCGAGGAGTTCAACTCCTACGGACACTGGCTGCGCACCATGGGCGCCCCGGTCCTGCACTACTCCTGGGCGCTGTGGATCGTGCGGGTCGTGCTGCTCGCCGCCGTCGTCGCGCACGCGGTCAGCGCGTACCAGCTCACCCGGCGGGACCTGCGGGCGCGGCCCACCGGCTATGTGCACAAGCGCCGCCGGGCGAGCTACGCGACCCGGACCATGCGCTGGGGCGGGGTCATCATGGCCCTCTTCATCGTCTGGCACATCCTCGACCTGACCACCGGGCACGTCCACAGCGGCGGCTTCCAGGAGGGGCGGCCCTACGAGAACGTCGTCGACACCTTCTCCACCTGGTACGGCAACGTCATCTACCTCACCGCCATGCTCGCCGTCGGCCTCCACGTCCGGCACGGCTTCTGGAGCGCCGCCCAGACCCTGGGCGCGGGCAACGCCCGCCGGGACCGCGCCCTGAAGGCCACCGCCAACCTGCTGGCGCTGGGCCTGACCGCCGGCTTCGTCGCCGTACCCGTCGCCGTCATGACCGGAGTCGTGAGCTGAGATGACCTACCTGGACTACACCGCCGGCGAGCCGATCGCCGACACCAAGGCCCCCGAGGGGCCCGTCGCCGACCGCTGGGACACCCGCCGCTTCCAGGCGAAGCTGGTCAACCCGGCCAACCGGCGCAAGCACACCGTGATCGTGGTCGGCACCGGCCTGGCCGGCGGGGCCGCGGGTGCCACCCTCGCCGAACAGGGCTACCACGTCGAGCAGTTCTGCTACCAGGACTCCCCGCGCCGGGCCCACTCGATCGCCGCCCAGGGCGGCATCAACGCGGCCAAGAACTACCGCAACGACGGCGACTCGATCCACCGCCTCTTCTACGACACCGTCAAGGGCGGCGACTTCCGCGCCCGGGAGTCCAACGTCCACCGCCTCGCGCAGATCTCCGTGGAGATCATCGACCAGTGCGTCGCCCAGGGCGTCCCCTTCGCCCGCGAGTACGGCGGCCTCCTGGACACCCGCTCCTTCGGCGGCGTCCAGGTCTCCCGGACCTTCTACGCCCGCGGCCAGACCGGGCAGCAGCTCCTCCTCGGCGCCTACCAGGCCCTCTCCCGGCAGATCGCGGCCGGGACCGTCACCCTGCACGCCCGCACCGAGATGCTGGACCTGGTGGTGGTCGACGGACGGGCCCGCGGGATCGTCGCCCGCGACCTCGTCACCGGCGAGATCTCCACCCACCTCGCGGACGCGGTCGTCCTGGCGTCCGGCGGTTACGGCAACGTCTTCTACCTGTCGACGAACGCCATGAACTCCAACGCCACCGCCGTCTGGCGCGCCCACCGGCGCGGGGCGTACTTCGCCAACCCCTGCTTCACCCAGATCCACCCCACCTGCATCCCGCGCACCGGCGACCACCAGTCCAAGCTGACTCTGATGAGCGAGTCGCTGCGCAACGACGGCCGGATCTGGGTCCCGAAGGCGCAGGGCGACACCCGGCCGCCGCACGAGATCCCCGAGGCGGAGCGCGACTACTACCTGGAGCGCATCTACCCCTCCTTCGGCAACCTGGTCCCGCGTGACATCGCCTCCCGCGCCGCGAAGAACGTCTGCGACGAGGGCCGGGGAGTGGGACCGGGCGGGCAGGGCGTCTACCTGGACTTCGCCGACGCCATCGCCCGGATGGGCCGGGGGGCGGTCGAGGCGAAGTACGGCAACCTCTTCGACATGTACCAGCGGATCACCGACGAGGATCCGTACGAGGTGCCCATGCGGATCTACCCGGCGGTGCACTACACGATGGGCGGGCTCTGGGTCGACTACGACCTCCAGACCACCGTGCCGGGCCTGTTCGCGATCGGCGAGGCCAACTTCTCGGACCACGGCGCCAACCGGCTCGGCGCCTCCGCGCTGATGCAGGGGCTCGCGGACGGCTACTTCGTCCTGCCGTCCACCATCAACGACTACCTGGCGCGCGGCGGCTTCACCCCGGTCGCCGGCGATCATCCGGCCGTCGCCGAGGCGGCCGGCGAGACCCGCGACCGGCTCGCCCGGCTCCTCGCCGTCCGTGGCGACCGCACCCCCGACTCCTTCCACCGCGAGATCGGCGAGGTGATGTGGGAGTACTGCGGCATGGCCCGCACCGACGAGGGGCTCCGCAAGGCCCTGGCGCGCATCCCGCAGATCCGCGAGGAGTTCTGGCGCCGGATCACCGTCCCCGGCACCGGCGAGGAGTTCAACCAGTCGCTGGAGAAGGCCAACCGAGTCGTCGACTACCTGGAGCTCGCCGAGCTGATGTGCCTCGACGCCCTCCACCGCACCGAGTCCTGCGGCGGCCACTTCCGCGAGGAGTCCCAGACCCCCGACGGCGAGGCCGCCCGGGACGACGAGGGCTTCGCCTACGCGGCGGCCTGGGAGTTCCGCGGCACCGGCGAGGCGCCCGCCCTCCACAAGGAGGACCTCGTCTTCGAGTACGTCCACCCCACCCAGCGGAGCTACGCATGAGGATCGTCCTGCGCGTCTGGCGCCAGAAGAACGCCGAGGCCGAAGGTGGTATGGCCGAGTACGAGGTCGACGGCGTCTCCCCGGACATGTCGTTCCTGGAGATGCTCGACACCCTCAACGAGGACCTGATCCTGCGGGGGGAGGACCCGGTCGCCTTCGACCACGACTGCCGCGAGGGCATCTGCGGCGCCTGCTCGCTGGTCATCAACGGCGACGCCCACGGCCCCGAGCGGACCACCACCTGCCAGCTCCATATGCGCTCCTTCGCGGACGGCGACACCATCGACGTCGAGCCCTGGCGGGCCGCGGCCTTCCCGGTGGTCAAGGACCTCGTCGTCGACCGCTCGGCCTTCGACCGGGTCATCCAGGCGGGCGGCTACATCAGCGCCCCCACCGGCGCGGCTCCCGAGGCGCACGCCACCCCCGTGCCCAAGCCGGACGCGGACTCCGCCTTCGAGCACGCCGAGTGCATCGGCTGCGGGGCCTGTGTGGCGGCCTGCCCCAACGGCTCGGCGATGCTCTTCACCTCCGCCAAGGTCAACCACCTCAACGTCCTGCCGCAGGGCGCGCCCGAGCGGGAGACCCGGGTGCTGGACATGGTGGCCGCGATGGACGAGGAGGGCTTCGGCGGCTGCACCCTGACCGGCGAGTGCGCGACCGCCTGCCCGAAGGGCATCCCGCTGCCGTCGATCGCGGCGATGAACCGGGAGTGGCTGCGGGCCACCCGCAAGGCCCGTCGGTGAGCCCCGGGACGGCATATGTTCCGGACATGTTCGGGAAGTGAAGAAGGCCACTCGTTCCGGACTCAGGCAGGAGATTTTCCTGCTGGATGACGTTAGCGGTGAAGGAATTTCTGCCGGCGGGGGTGGCGGGGTGTGCCCGGAGCAAGATCGACTTCGTTGAATTCCGCACGGTGCGGGACGAGTTGTCCGCATCCGGGCCAACTCCCACCGGCGGATTCACCCCCTCCGCCCCCGAGCGGATAGGCATGCCGCGGCGGTACCGACCACACCGCCGTCCGACCACGCATGCCTCACCGCACGCATGTCCCACAGGGGGTTCCTCCATGTCCCGACTCACCCGCCGACGAGCCCTGGGCGCCGCCGGCGCCGCAGCGGGCCTCGCCGTCGTCGGCGCCGCGGCCGGCACCGCGCGCTCCTCGTCCGCCCCGCGCCCGCGCACCCCCGCCGGGCCGCCCGTCTTCGACGAGGTCTACCTGGGCCGCCGCATCCAGGGCGCCCCCGCTCCCACCGGCGGCGGCCACCACGACCACCACGCCGCGCACGGGGCGGGCCACACCGGCCACGGCACGACCGGCCACGGGACCGGCCACACCGGCCACGGGGACGGCTACCGCGTCCATGTCGACGGCGACGAACTGCATGTGATGCGGAACGCCGACGGCACCTGGATCAGCGTCGTCAACCACTACGAGACCTTCCGCACCCCCCGCGACGTGGCCCGCGCCGCCGTACGGGAGCTCCAGGGCTCCGACCTCGTCCCCCTCGACCTCTCCTCCTGACGCCGGAGCGCCCCGCACCATGACCGTACGCAAGAACCAGGCCCTGCTGACCGCCGACGAGAAGCGCCGCTTCGTGGCCGCCCTGCTGGAGCTCAAGCGCTCCGGCCGCTACGACGCCTTCGTCACCACGCACAACGGCTTCATCATGGGCGACACCGACCAGGGGCCCCGGGTGGGCCACCGCTCGCCGTCCTTCCTGCCCTGGCACCGAAGATTCCTCATCGAGTTCGAGCAGGCCCTCCAGTCCGTGGACTCCACCGTGGCCCTGCCCTACTGGGACTGGACCGCCGACCGCACCGCCGCCTCCTCGCTCTGGGCGCCGGACTTCCTCGGCGGCACCGGCCGCGCCCGCGACGGGCAGGTCACGGAGGGCTCCTTCGGCGCGGCCTCCGGCCGCTGGCCCATCACCGTCCGCGTCGACGGCCGCGACTTCCTGCGCCGCACCCTCGGCGCCGGGGGCGCCCAGCTCCCCACCCGCGCCGAGGTCGACTCCGTCCTCGCCATGCCCGTCTACGACGCGGCCCCCTGGAACAGCGCCTCCGACGGCTTCCGCAACCACCTCGAAGGCTGGCGCGGCGTCAACCTGCACAACCGGGTCCATGTCTGGGTCGGCGGCCAGATGGGCACCGGCGTCTCGCCCAACGACCCGGTGTTCTGGATGCACCACGCCTTCATCGACAAGCTCTGGGCCGACTGGCAGGCCCGCCACCCCGCCTCGCGCTATCTGCCCGCGACGCGCACCCCGAACGTGGTCTCCCTCAACGACACCATGCGGCCGTGGAACGACGTGACCCCCGCCGACATGCTCGACCACACCCGCCACTACACCTACGACACGGCCGCCTGACCCCCGGCCCCGGGAGGTGGGGGCCCGGCCGGCTGTGCACCGCCGGCCGGGCCCCCGCCGCGCAGGGCCGCCGCCAGATACGGCGCCGTGCGGCTGCCCACCGCCTCCGCCACCGTCTCCGGCGGCCCGGCCGCCACCACACGGCCGCCCTCCTCCGCGCCGCCCGGCCCCATGTCCACCACCCGGTCCGCCCCGGCCACCACGTCCATGTCGTGCTCCACGACCACCACCGTGTGCCCGGCGTCCACCAGCCCGTGCAGCTGCCGCATCAGCACCTCCACATCCGCCGGGTGCAGCCCGGTCGTCGGCTCGTCCAGCACATAGAGGGTGTGGCCCCGGCGCTCCCGCTGGAGCTCGTTCGCCAGCTTGATCCGCTGCGCCTCACCGCCCGACAGCTCGGTGGCCGGCTGCCCGAGGCGCAGATAGCCGAGCCCCACGTCCAGCAGGGTCCGCAGACTGCGCGCGGCCGCCGGCACGTCCGCGAGGAAGCCGGCCGCCTTCTCCACCGTCAGATCCAGCACCTCGGCGACGGTCCGCTCCCGGTAACGCACCTGGAGGGTCTCGGGGTTGTAGCGCGCGCCGCCGCAGTCGGGGCAGGGCGCGTACGTCGTCGGCAGGAACAGCAGCTCCACCGTGACGAAGCCCTCGCCCTGGCAGGTCTCACAGCGCCCGCCCGCCACATTGAACGAGAACCGGCCCGCCCGGTACCCGCGCTCCCTGGCCCCCGGGGTGGCCGCGAACAGCTTGCGGACCGTGTCGAACAGGCCGGTGTAGGTGGCCAGGTTGGAGCGGGGCGTCCGCCCGATCGGCTTCTGGTCCACCGTCACCAGCCGCCCCACGTCCGGCAGTTCCGGTGTGATCGCGCCGACCAGCGTGGACTTCCCCGACCCCGACCCCGACACCCCGGTCACCGCCGTCAGCGCGCCGAGCGGCAGCTCCACCGACAGCTCGCGCAGATTGTGCCGGGTCACCGGACCCAGGGTCAGCCACCCGGACGGCGTCCGCCGTTCCCGCCGCACCGGGGCCCGGCCGCCGAACAGGAACCGCCGCGTCACCGACGCGTCCACACCCGCCAGATCCGCCAGCGGCCCGCTGTGCAGCACCTCCCCGCCGTGCTCGCCCGCGCCCGGCCCCACGTCGACCAGCCAGTCCGCCCGCCGCACCACGTCCATGTGGTGCTCCACGACGAAGACCGAGTTCCCGCCCGCCTTCAGCCGGTCCAGCACCACCAGCAGCGCCTCGGTGTCCGCCGGATGCAGACCCGCGGACGGCTCGTCCAGCACGTACACCACCCCGAACAGCCCGGAGCGCAACTGCGTCGCCAGCCGCAGCCGCTGGAGCTCCCCGCTGGACAGGGTGGGCGTGGTCCGGTCCAGGCTGAGGTGGCCGAGGCCCAGTTCGGTGACGGTCGCCACCCGGGCGAGGAGATCCTCGGTCAGCACCCGCGCCGGCTCGCCGTCCGGGCCGGACGTCAGCAGCTCCGCCAGCGCGGTCAGCGGTAGCGCCGCCGCCTCGGCGACCGTCCGGCCCGCGAAGGTCACCGCCAGCGCCTCCGGCCGCAGCCGGCTGCCCCCGCACGCCGGACAGGGCTCACTGACGAGGAAACGCTCCGCCCGCGCCCGCAGCGCCGCGCTCCGGGAGTCCGCGAAGGTGTGCAGCACATGGCGGCGCGCACTGGTGTACGTGCCCTGGTAGGGGCGCTGGATACGGTCCGCGTCCCGCACCGGGTGCACGGTGACCACCGGTTGCTCCTCGGTGAACAGGATCCACTCCCGGTCCCCGGGCGCCAGCTCCCGCCAGGGCCGGTCCACGTCGTACCCGAGCGCGTCCAGCACGTCCCGCAGGTTCTTGCCCTGCCAGGCCCCCGGCCAGGCGGCGATCGCGCCCTCCCGGATCGACAGCGAGGGGTCGGGCACCAGCAGTTCTTCCGTGGTGCGGTGCACCCGGCCGAGCCCGTGGCACTCGGGGCAGGCGCCCACCGCCGTGTTCGGGGAGAAGGAGTCCGAGTCCAGCCGAGCGGCCCCCGGCGGGTAGTCACCGGCCCGCGAGTACAGCATCCGCAGCGAGTTGGAGAGGGTGGTGACCGTGCCGACGGAGGAGCGGGAGGTGGGGGCGGAGCGCCGCTGCTCCAGCGACACGGCGGGCGGCAGACCGGTGATCTCCCCGACCTTCGGCGCGCCGACCTGGTGGATCAGCCGCCGCGCGTACGGGGCGACGGACTCGAAGTAGCGCCGCTGGGCCTCCGCGTAGACCGTGCCGAAGGCCAGGGACGACTTCCCGGAGCCGGACACCCCGGTGAACGCGACCAGCGCGTCCCGGGGGATGTCGACGTCCACGCCGCGCAGATTGTGCTCCCGCGCGCCGCGGACCCGGACGTACGGGTCGTGGGGGGTGTGCATGACGGCCAAGTCTAGGCCGGGTCGACGGCATCCCGCCTGGTCAGCGCGGGGGAGAGGCCCGCGAGGGCGGCCAGCCGGGTCAGCGAGTCCAGCAGGGCGGCCCGGTCGTGGGTGCTCGTGGTCACCAGCACCTCGTCGGCGCCGGTCTCCGCCACGGCCTTCGCCAGCTCCTCGGCCACCCGGTCCGCCGTGCCCGCGATGTGCCCCGTCAGCCCGGAGGTGTACAGGTCGCGTTCCTTCGCGGCCATCTCCAGGGCCTCGATCCGCTCGGGCGGCAGCAGGGGCGGAAACGTGCCGCGGGTGCGGGAGTACGCCATCGACCACGCCTCCGGCGCCAGCAGCCGGTGCGCCGCCTCCTCGCTTTCGGCGACCGCGACCGTCCCGGATACCACCACATACGGCCGCTCCGCCCACGCCGAGGGACGGAAGCCGGTGCGGTAGGCGTCCACGGCCGCCAGCAGCCGGTCCCGGCCGCGCAGGTCGCCGACGACCAGGGGCAGCCCGGCCTCGGCGGCGGTCCGCGCGCCCGCGCCGGTGGCCAGCACGAACGGCGGCACCCGCAGCCCCTCCGCCGGGCGGGCGCGCACCCCCGGGTGGGCGGTCTGCGTACCGGTGAACCAGCCCAGCAGCTCGTCGAGTTGGCCCGCGAAGTCCTCCGCGTCCTCCTTCTCCCGGCCGAGCGCCCTGCGGACGCCGTCCGTGAAGCCGACGGACCGCCCGAGGCCCATGTCGATCCGGCCGGGGAACAGGGACTCCAGCACCCCGAACTGCTCGGCCACCACCAGGGGCCGGTGGTTCGGCAGCATCACCCCGCCCGTGCCCACCCGGATGGTGCCGGTGGCGGCGGCGACCGCGGCCGCCAGCACGGTCGGGGCGGAGCCCGCGACGCCCGGCACGCCGTGGTGCTCGGAGACCCAGAAGCGCCGGTAGCCCAGCGCCTCCGCGTGCCGCGCGAGGCGCACGGTCTCCCGCAGGGCACGGGCGGGGTCCTCGCCCTCCCGGGTGCGGGACCGGTCGAGGAGGGACAGCGGGGGGAACTCGGATACGGCGCTCACCCTTCGTACAACGCGGCGGGGGAGCGGGGATTCCCGGCGGGGGCCTCCGGGCGGGGCGGGGGTGGTGCGTCCGGGCCCGGGGCGGGCCCGGACATCGACCGGCCGCGGTGCGCCCGGGCGGGGGCGCGCCCGGGTGGCGGGGCGGGTGCGGGCCCGGCCCGGGCGGTCGGACGGCTCTAGGCTGGGGCCGTGACACGGGACAGCAGGCCACTGGCCGTCTTCGACCTCGACGGGACCCTCGCCGACACCGCGCACCGTCAGCACTTCCTGGAGCGCAGTCCGCGCGACTGGACCGGTTTCTTCGCCGCCGCCCCCGAGGACCCGCCGCTCGCGGAGGGCGTCCGGCTGTGCCGGGAGGCGGCGCGGGAGTGCGAGGTCGTCTACCTGACCGGGCGGCCGGAGCGCTGCCGCCGGGACACCCTGGACTGGCTGGCCGCGCGGGAACTCCCCGAGGGGCGGGTGTTCATGCGGGGCAACGCCGACCGCAGGCCCGCCCGCAGGACCAAGCTGGAGATCCTGCGCCGGCTCGCCCGGACCCGGGAGGTGCGGATGCTCGTGGACGACGACGCCCTGGTGTGCGAGGACGCGGCCCGGGCCGGTTTCCGTACGGTGCGGGCGGAGTGGGGCGCGGCGGCGACGGGCCGCGCGATGCGGGACGCGCAGGAGCGCGAGGGGCGGACCTGAGACGGGGGCGGGGCCAGGCGGCCCCGCCCCCGTGCGGCCCCGCCGCGTCCGCTAGGCGCCGTCCTCCAGGCGGAATCCGACCTTCAGGCCCACCTGGTAGTGCTCGATCCGCCCGTCGACGATGTGACCCCGGACCTGCGTCACCTCGAACCAGTCGAGGCCCCGCAGGGTCTGCGAGGCGCGGTCGATCCCGTTGCGGATGGCCTGGTCCACGCCGTCGGTCGACGTGCCCACGATCTCGGTGACGCGGTAGGTGTGGTTCGACATGGGTGTCGTGCTCCTCTCGGTGCGTTCCCTCCACGGTGCCCCAGCCGCTCCCGTCCCGCGAGACGGCCTCCCGGCCGTGCGGCGCGGCTCCGTACCGACCCGCAGGATCGATCCCGAGGCGGAACGTTTCGGCCAGTGGGCGGCTCACCCACGGTGGCCGTCCGTGATCACCGAGTCCGGCCCCCGGCCGTGGGGTGCCAGGTTTTCCGGACTTGACCGGACCTTTGGTCCATACCAAAATCCAGCCACACACCCGTGCGAGCGTCAGCTCCTCCCCCCACGTCGGGTTCCGCTTCGTTGCCCCGACGCAGAAGGTGACCTCGTGAAGAACCGTGCCCTCGTCCTGTCCACCGCGCTCGCGTGCACCCTCGCACTGGGCGGGTGCGGAATGGTCCCCGGCGGTTCCGACCAGCGCACGGTCCGCGTCTGGCTGATGCAGAACAGCGTTTCCGAGGACTTCCTCAACCGCTTCACGGAGGCGTTCGAGGACGAGCATCCCGACATCGAACTGGATGTCACCTTCCAGGAGTGGACCGGCATCGGGAAGAAGGTGACCGAGGCCCTGGCGGGCAAGGACACCCCCGAGATCATCGAGGTCGGCAACACCCAGGTCGCCGGTTACGCGGAGAGCGGCGGGCTGCGCGACCTCACCCTGGAGTCCGTGCGCGATCTGGGCGGCGACGAATGGCTGCCCGGCCTCGCCGAACCCGGCAGCGTCAACGGCTCCCAGTACGGCATCCCCTGGTACGCGGCCAACCGGGTCGTGATCTACAACAAGGAGCTGTTCGCCGAGGCGGGCATCGAGGAGCCCCCGACAACGCGCGCCGAATGGCTGGAGATATCGGAGAAGCTGGACACCGCGAGCCAGGACGGCATCTATCTGGCGGGCCAGGACTGGTACACCCTCGCGGGCTTCGTCTGGGACGAGGGCGGTGAACTCGCCGTCGAGAAGGGCGGGGAGTGGGAGGGCGCCCTGCACTCCAAGGCGGCCCTGCGCGGTATGGAGTTCTACCGGGAACTCCAGTCCCACGGCGACGGGCCCAAGGACGCGGACGAGGAGACCCCGCCGCAGGCCCAGGTCTTCGCCAAGGGCCGGACCGCGCAGATGATCGCGGTGCCGAGCGCGGCCACCGTCATCGAGAAGGCGAACCCCGAACTCAAGGGGAAGCTGGGCTTCTTCCCCGTCCCCGGCAAGTCGGCCGAGGCGCCCGGGTCCGTCTTCATCGGCGGCTCGGACCTGATCGTGCCCGAGAAGTCGAAGGAGCGGGCGGCGGCGGTGGAGGTCGTCTCCGCGCTCGCGGGCGAGGAGTGGCAGCTCGAACTGGCCCGCACGATGAACTATGTGCCCAACAAGACCACCCTGGCCGGGGAGCTGGAGGGGGCGGAGGGCACCTCGGCGATGGCGGCGGGCGCGGTGCGCGGGCGGGCCACGCCGAGTTCGCCGCAGTGGGCCGAGGTGGAGGTGGACAACCCGATCAAGCCCTATATGACCGCCGTCCTCCAGGGCGCCGACCCGGCGACGGCCGCGCGCAGCGCCTCCGACCGGATCACCTCCGCGCTGCGGCCCTGACGGGCGGGCGGGGGCGCACGTCGGGGCGCGGCGGGGCGCGCCCGGGGTTCAGCGTTCCCACATCCGGTCTCCGCCGGGCGGTCACGCCGATTCCTCCCGGGCGCGGAAGAAACGAGGGGCCGGGCCGACGCACCCGCGGCCCGGCCCCTCGTCCGCCCAGGAGGCCGCCATGCCCGCCACCCCCGTCGCCCCCGCGCCCGCCGTGCCGGGTCCCGCACCCGCTGTGCCGGGTCCCGCACCCGCGTCCGTCGCCGCCGCTTCTGCGCTTGCGGCGACCGCCTCCGCACCCGCCGTGCCGGGCCCCGCGCCCGCTCCCGTCGTGTCCGCTGCCCCGGAGCGGGACGGCCGGTCCCGCTACCTGGTCTCCCTCGCCCGCGACCAGGACGAGGTGCGCGCCGCGCAGCGGCTGCGCCACCAGGTCTTCGCCGGGGAGCTGGGCGCACGGCTCGACGGCCCCGAACCCGGCCTCGACAGCGACGCCTTCGACGCCTGGTGCGACCACCTCCTCGTGCGCGAGGCGGCCACCGGCGAGATCGTCGGCACCTACCGCATCCTGCCGCCCGACCGGGCCCGGATCGCCGGCCGGCTCTACGCGGAGGGCGAGTTCGACCTCACCCGGCTCGGTCCGATCCGCCACGACCTGGTCGAGGTCGGCCGCTCCTGCGTCCACCCCCGGCACCGCAACGGCGCGGTGATCGCCCTCATCTGGGCCGGCCTCGCCCGCTATATGACCCGCGCCGGGCACGAGTGGCTGGCGGGCTGCTGCTCGCTGCCCCTCGCGGACGGCGGCGCCCTCGCCGCCGCGACCTGGGAGACCGTCCGCAGCCGCCATCTCGCCCCCGAGAAGTACCAGGTCACGCCGCACCGGCTGTGGAACCCGGCCGGTGTCCCGCTGCCCGCCGGGCGCACCGAACTGCCGCCCCTGCTGCGCGGCTACCTCCGCCTCGGCGCGTGGGTGTGCGGGGCGCCCGCCCACGACCCGGAGTTCGGGGTCGCCGATCTGTACGTCCTGCTCTCCCTGCGTCGCACCGACCCCCGCTATCTGCGCCACTTCCTCTCGCTGGCCCCCGCGTGAGCGGGCCTTCCGGGGCGGCCGGGGCCTGGCTGCCCACCGCGCCCTGTACGCCCGGCGGTTGCGCGGCCGGGGACGGGCGTCCGGCGGGTGTCCTGCGGGCCGCCGGACGGGTGGCGGCCGGCTGCGCCGTGACCGCCGCGGGGATCGCCCTCGCCCCGGCCGCCGCGCTGCTGGGCCGCGCCGCCCGCCACCGCCTCACCCGCGCCTGGGCCCGCGCGGTGCTGCGCGCGTTCGGCGTCCGCGTCCGGATCGTCGCCGAGGGCGGGCCCGGCGCCGGGGTGCCGCCGCGTGCGGCTTCGGGACTGGGCGGGGGCCCGGGCCCGGCGGTGTCCCGCGGGCGGACCGGCCCCTGGGCTCCGGGCCCGCCCCGACGCCCGGCAGCCGGTCGGCCCGGCGGCCAGGCGCCGCCCCCTTCGGCGGGCCGCACGCCCGTGCCCCGGCTGGCCCCGCCATCCGTCCAGGCGCCGCCACCCCCGGTGGGCGGCGGCCGACCCGGTGCCGGGGTGCCGCCGCGTGCGGCCGCCGGGCCGGGCGGAGTTCCGGGCCCGGCGGTGTCCCGCGGGCGGACCGGACCCTGGGCTCCGGGCCCGCCCGGCGCCGGGGCGCCACTTCTGGTGGGCGGCCCGCCGGAACCTCGCGTCGAGGCCGCTGCCGGGTGTCTCGTCGTGTCCAACCATGTGTCCTGGCTGGACATCCCCCTGATCGCGGCCGTGCTGCCCGGGCGGATGCTCGCCAAGGCGGAGGTGCGGCGCTGGCCCGTGCTCGGGGCGGTCGCCGCGCGCGGGGGGACGTTGTTCGTGGAGCGGGACCGGCTGCGTGCGCTGCCCGGTACCGTCGCACAGCTCGCCGCCGTGCTCCGCCGGGGCGCCCGGGTGATCGTGTTTCCCGAGGGGTCCACCTGGTGCGGCCGGGCGCAGGGGCGGTTCCGGCCCGCCGCGTTCCAGGCGGCGCTCGACGCGGGCGTCCCCGTCCAGCCCGTCCGCCTCGCCTACACGCCCACCGGAGCCGCCGCCTTCGTCGGGGACGACCCGCTGGCCGTCTCGCTGTGGCGGGTCGCGCGGGCCGGGCGGCTCACCGCGGAGATACGGCTGCTGCCGCCGATCCCCGCACCCTGCCGCGCCGACCGGCGCTCACTCGCCCGGACCGCTCAGCTCGCCGTCGCCAGCGAAAGCGCGAACCGGCCCTCCCGGTCCGTCCACCAGTGCGCCAACTCCAGTCCGGCCGCAGCCAGTTCCTCCCACACCCGCTCCTGACGGAACTTCGCCGAGACCTCCGTCCGCAGCTCCTCGCCCGCCTCGAACGGCACCACCAGATCCAGTTCCGGGATCTTCACCGACAGCGCCGAGCGCGCCCGCAGCCGCATCTCGATCCACTCCTGCTCGCGGTCCCACCGGGCCACATGCTCGAAGTCCGCCGGGTCCACGTCCGCGTCCAGCTCCCGCGCCAGGACGGCGAGGACGTTCTTGTTGAACTCGGCCGTCACCCCCGCCGCGTCGTCGTACGCCCGCACCAGCACGTCCTCGTCCTTCACCAGGTCCGTGCCGAGCAGCAGCGCGTCACCGGGGGAGAGGAGGTCGCGCACCGAGCGCAGGAACAGGGCGCGCTCCTCGGGCAGCAGGTTCCCGATCGTGCCGCCGAGGAAGGCCACCAGCCGGGGCCCGGGCGTGCCCGGCAGGACCAGGCCCCGGGTGAAGTCGGCGACGATCGCGTGCACCGACAGCTCCGGACGCTCCGCGAGCAGCGCCTCCGCCGCGCCCGTCAGCGCGCTCTCGCTCACGTCCACCGGCACATAGGTGTGCAGGTCCGTGAGCGCGTCGAGGAGGTAGCGGGTCTTCTCGGACGAGCCCGAGCCCAGCTCCACGAGCGTCCGCGCGCCCGTCGCCGCCGCGATCTCGCCGGCCCGGTCCGCCAGGATCTCCCGCTCCGCGCGGGTCGGGTAGTACTCGGGGAGCCGGGTGATCTCCTCGAACAGTTCGCTGCCGCGCGCGTCGTAGAACCACTTGGGCGGCAGCACCTTGGGGGTGCGGGTCAGCCCGTTGAGCACATCGGCGCGCAGATCCGCGTCCGTGGCGTCCTCGGGCAGGGTACGGGTCAGCAGGAACGGGCTCACTGGGTCGGCTCCTTGAGCTCGGTCAGCCGGAGGTCGGTCCGCGTCGCGGTGAGCAGCGTGCGGTCCGGCACCTCCTGCCAGCGGGGGTCGTCGTCGTACGGCTCGGAGGCCACCACCGTGCGGCCGGCGGGGCCGGTGAGATACCAGAGGGTGTCGCCCCACGCGGTCGCCGCGATGGTGCGCCCGTCGGTGAGCAGCAGATTGAGCCGCGAGCCGGGGGCCGCCGCGGCCGTCTCCCGGACGGTCTCGGCCAGGGCCCGGTCCGGGCCGTCGCCCGCGTCCAGCCGGTGCAGCACCAGCGCCCACACCAGGGCCGAGTCGGTGCGCGCCTCCATCGACAGCAGCGCGGCCGGCGGGAGCGCGGCGGCGACGTCCGCCATCGGGTCCGGCCAGCCGGGCACCGCCCCGTTGTGGCTGAACAGCCAGGGCCCGGCGGCGAACGGGGCCGCCGCGGCCTCCGCGTCCGCCCCGGCCAGGGTCGCGTCCCGGACCGCCGCGAGCACCGCCCCGGAGCGCACCACCCGGGCCAGGTCCGCGAAGGACCGGTCCGCCCACACCGGCCCGGCCCGCCGGTACCGGGCGGGGACCGGGTCCCCGCCCGCGTACCAGCCGACGCCGAAGCCGTCCGCGTTGACCGTCCCGTACCGCTGCCGGCGCGGGGCCCAGGACTGGCGCACCAGCCCGTGCTCCGGCTCCGCCAGCAGCGCGCCGAGCGGCACGGACGGTCCGAGATAGGCGAGGTGGCGGCACATCAGACGGAACCTCCCGCGCCGCGCGGCGTCGAAGAGCCGCGCCCCGCCGACGAACCGCGCGGCTCCTTGGCGTCGCCGCGGACCTCCGCGTCCCGGGCCGTGCGGAAGCCGGAGAAGATCTGGCGTCGCACCGGCAGGTCCCAGTTGCGGAAGGTGCCCCGGCAGGCCACCGCGTCCACCCCGAAGGCCCCGCCCCGCAGCACCTTGTGCTCCGGGCCGAAGAACACCTCCGAGTACTCGCGGTACGGGAACGCGGCGAAGCCCGGGTACGGCAGGAAGTCGCTCGCCGTCCACTCCCACACGTCCCCGATCAACTGCCGCACCCCCAGCGGCGACGCCCCCTCCGGGTACGCCCCCGCCCGCGCCGGGCGCAGATGCCGCTGCCCCAGGTTGGCGTGGGCGGGGCCCGGGTCGGCGTCGCCCCACGGATAGCGGCGCGAGCGGTCCGACTCCGGATCGTGGCGGGCCGCCTTCTCCCACTCGGCCTCCGTGGGCAGCCTGCGCCCCGCCCAGCGGGCGTACGCGTCCGCCTCGTACCAGCTCACATGCAGCACCGGCTCCCCGGCCGGCACCTCCTCCGTGACACCGAAGCGGCGGCGCACCCAGCCGGAGCCCTCCCGGCGCCAGAACAGGGGTGCGCCGATGCCGTGTTCACGGATCTGCGCCCAGCCCGCCGGGGCCCACCAGCGCGGGTCCTCGTAGCCGCCGTCCGCGATGAACTCCTGGTACGCCCCGCAGGTCACCGGCACGGTGTCGATCCAGAACGCGGCCACCTCCCGCCGGTGCGCGGGCCGTTCGTTGTCCAGCGCCCACGGTTCGGTGGAGGTGCCCATGGTGAACGGGCCGCCGGGTACCAGCACTTCCGCCGGCAGGGGCTCGTGCGGATGGTCGGGCGGCTCGGGCGCGGTGAGGGCCGCCGGGCCCCTGCGCAACTGGTGGGTGATCAGCATGGTCTCGTCGTGCTGCTGCTCGTGCTGGGCGATCATGCCGAAGGCGAAGCCCGCGTCCACCAGCCGGGAGCCCTCCAGTTCCGTCTTCTCCAGGATGTCGAGCACCCGCCCGCGGACGTCCGAGGCATAGGTCCGGGCCTCCGCCGGGGCGAGCAGCGGCAGGGTGGGCCGGCTCGCCCGGGGGTGTTCGAAGGCGTCGTAGATCGAGTCGATGTCCGGCCGCAGGGCCTCCGCCCGGCCCACCGTGCGCAGCAGCCACTGCTCCTCCTGGTTGCCGATGTGCGCGAGGTCCCACACCAGGGGCGACATCAGCGGGGAGTGCTGGGCGGTCAGATCGCCGTCGTCGACGCAGGAGGTCAGCACGGCGGTCCGGGCCCGGGCGGCGGTCAGCGCGTCGAGCGCCCGCAGGCGCAGCTCGTCGGTCATGAGGCGGCCTCCCAGGCCACGGGGGAAGGACTCAGGTCGTCGCCGGGGCAGCGGCCGCGCCGTACATACCGCTCGGTGAAGTCCGCGACCCGGGCCGCCAGGGCGTCCGGCGCCCCCGTCCGCTCCAGGGACTCCAGCGCGACGCCGAAGCACTGGACGGCGGCGGCCCGCAGATCCGGGTCGGCGAGGCCCCGGCGGGCCGCCGTCACCCACAGCGGGTTCTGCGGCGCGGGCAGCGAACCGGCCGCCTCCGCCAGCGGTTTGACCGCCCGGTACACGGTCTCGGCCGCCTCCGGGTCGTCGAAGAGCGCCGTGGTCACGGCGAGCGGGACCGTCCAGCCGTCCTCGCCCGGCTGCGCGTCGAGCATCCGCAACTCCAGATGGCCGCGCGGCCGGACCGGCGGGAACAGGGTGGTCAGGTGGTAGTCGAGGTCCGCCCGGGCCGGCGGGCGCGGGGCGCCCGAGCGCAGCCACTGGCGGAAGGTGAGCCCGGTGGGCACCTGCCAGGGGCCCTCCGCCCGGCGCACGCACATCACCGGCGCGTCCAGCACATACGCCGCCCAGTCCGCCCGGGGGTCGGCCGTCAGCGGCGGAGCCGTCGTCCGCACCGGGGCGAGCGCGCTCCACACGGCCTGCCGGGTCGACTTCCAGCCGGTGGGACGGCCCTGTCTGACGGGGGAGTTGGCGAACGCGGCCAGCAGCACGGCGCCCAGGACATGGGCGAGCTGCCAGCGGCGGACGAAGCCGAGGGGGCCCGGCTCCTCCTCGCCCGCGTCCAGGCAGACCTGGACCGAGGCGGAGGTGCACATCATGGTGCGCCCGGCGGGGCCGGAGCGGTCGAGGAAGCGCTCCATCGCGTCGTAACGCGGCTCTCGCAGCAGTCGGCGCGGGGACTGCCAGGGGTCGAGACCGTAACCCGCGAGGGCCAGTCCGGCGGGGCGCAGGGCGGCGCGGACGGCGCGGAGATCGGTGGCGGTGAGGTCGACGCACTCGGCGAGCGAACCGGCGGGCGGCGAGCTGAGCTCCAGCTGCCCGCCCGGTTCGAAGGTCAGGGCCGAGGCCAGCGGCAGGGTCCGTATCCCGTCGAACGCCGCCGCCAGGCGTTCGGACGGAACGGGCACGGAGGGGCGGTCGGGATCATGGACCAGCCACTCGACCTCCACCCCGACCCGGCGGGGCGGGCCCGTCTTGAAGCAGATACATCGCAGCAGCTCCTCGGCCGATTCCTCGGACAGCCGCTCCTCGGAACACCCGGTATCTGGCGGACGCATGATCGACTCCTCGGGGGTCGAAGGATCCCGCGCGGGACTCTGCCAACCTAAAGCCACGGCCTTCGGTTCGCACAAGAGTGCCCTCCGGCCAGCCGAAATGCGCTTGCCCCCGTCTCGCCGGACCAATCAGGATGCCGGACATGAACACGGGGGACGGATCAGTCGTGAACGGGATCGTGAACACCGGGGGAACAGGATGAGCGCGCGGCTGAGGGGCATCGCCCGGGAGACCGAGGCGATCGTCGCGGCGGGCGGCTACCGCCTCCCGGACGGCCACGAGGTCCGCATCGCCGAGGCCGTCGCCGCATCGGCGGACGCCACCCGGGGGCACGGCCCGGACCCGCTGGACGTCGTGCCCGGCACCGACCGGACGACCTCCTTCGAGGTGACCGGCGAGTCCAGCACCGAGGCCGCCCGCCGGCTGACCTCGGCCGCGCCCGGCCCGGTCGCGGTGCTCAACTTCGCCTCCGCGCGCAACCCCGGCGGCGGCTACCTCAACGGCGCCCAGGCCCAGGAGGAGGCCCTCTGCCGGGCCTCCGCCCTCTACACGACCCTCCTGCGGGTCCCCGGGCACTACGCCCACCACCGCGAGGACCGCAGTCCCTTCTACTCCGACCGGGTCATCCACTCCCCGGCGGTGCCCGTCTTCCGGGACGACCGGGGCGGGCTGCTGCGGGAGCCGTTCGAGGCCGGCTTCCTGACCTCGCCCGCCCCGAACGCGGGAGTGATCGCCCGCCGCACGCCGGACGAGGCGCACCGGATCCCCGCCGTCCTGGCCCGCCGGGCCGAACGCGTGCTGGAGGTCGCCGTCGCGGGCGGCTACCGGCGGCTCGTCCTCGGAGCGTGGGGCTGCGGAGTCTTCCGCAGCGACCCGGCGCAGGTGGCGGGCGCGTTCAGGGGGCTGCTGGTGCCGGGCGCGCGGTTCGGCGGCCACTTCGACGAGATCGTCTTCGCGGTGCTCGACCGCACGGGCGGGGGCGCGACGCTGGGCGCCTTCCGCGCGGCGTTCGCGGGGCTGCGCAGGCCGGGGCTGCCCGGGCGGGACTGACCGGCCGGAGCCGTCCGGGCCGGGATGACGGTCCGGGACCGACCGGGCCGAGGCCGCCCGGCGCGGGACCGACCGGTCCGGGACTTGCCGGGCCGGTCCGGGACTTGCCGGGCCCGGCGAAGCGGCTCGCGGGCGGCGGGAGTACGGTGCCAGCCGGGCCCGCCCCCTGCGCAACCGTTCGATTTCCGGACGTCCGCCGGGCCCTTCCGGACACTTTCCGGGCCTCTCCCGCCGGATCCGGCCATCCGCCGCTGCACGGGCCGTCGCCCGTGCGCGGAGGTCACCGGCCCCCGTCCACCATCGATGTCCAACACCCTTGCTCCACAAGGGAGTTGAGAAGGCCGACGACACCTGATTCCGGCCAGGCGGGTGATCCGACGTGTCGCGGGTCTGGAAGGATGGCCCGGGCGATGAGCCAGCAGCCACCACCCGAACCGCCCGTGAATCGCTCCGCCCCGACCAGTGCCGACGTCGCCCGGCTGGCCGGAGTCTCCCGGGCCACCGTCTCGTACGTCCTCAACAACAGCGCCTCGGTCCGCATCAGCGACCGGACCCGGCACCGGGTCCGCGCGGCGGCCGAGGAACTCGGCTACGTCCCGCACGCCGCCGCCCGCAGCCTGCGCGCCGGCCGCACCCGGACCGTCGTCGTACCCGCGCCGCGCCAGTCCGCCGGGGCGCTGCCCTCCGGCTTCCTCGACGAACTCCACGCCGAGCTGCGGCTCCTGGACTACACCGTCGTCCAGTACGGCAGCCTCGGCCTCGACGGGGACGAGGCCGCGCGGGCCTGGGCGGAGCTGCGCCCCGTCGCCGTCGTCTGCCTCGGCGAGGCGCAGCCCACCCCGCACGGCGTGATGCTCCTGCGGCGCTCCGGTGCCCGCGCCGTCGTCACCCTGGGCACGGGCGGAGCGGGCGAGGCGGGCGCCGCCGAAGGCATCGAAGGGGTCGAGGGCGCACACACCCTGGTGATGGACCAGCGGCGCATCGGGGCCTGCGCCGTCGGGCATCTGCTGCACCGGGGCCGCCGCGCGATCGGCGTGGTCCTGCCCGAGGAGCCGGGCCCCGGGAGCCTCGCCCGGCCCCGGCTCGCCGGGGCCCGCGGCGCCGCCGCCGGGACCGGCGCGCGGACCGTCCCGCTCCCGATGGCGTACGAGGAGCAGTCGGCCGCCGCCCTCGCCGGGCGCTGGCGCTCCCTCGGCCTCGACGCCGTGTACGCCTACGACGACGCCTACGCCATGCTCCTGATGCGCGCCCTCCAGGACGCGGGAGTGGACGTGCCCCGCGAGACGGCCCTGATCGGCGCCGGGGACCTCCTCCTCGGCCGGCTGCTGCGGCCCCGGCTCAGCACCGTCCGCCTGGACACCATGGGCGGCGGCACACTCGCCGCCCTCGTCGACCGGGCCGTGCGCGAGCCTGGCCTCCCGCCGGCCCGCTACGAGCTGATGACCGCCCTGCCCGTCCCGCGCGAGTCCGCCTGACCCGGACGGGCCCCGGGAGGGGGCGGCGCGACGACATGCGGGGGAGGGGCCGGGTGTCTAGCGTCGCCTGCATGAGCAACGAACCGCAGCGTTTCGGGATTCTCGTCCTGCCGGAGCACGTCGAGAGCGACGACCCCGTCGCGGCGGCCGAGAGCGCGATCCGGTCGGCCGTGGTCGACGCCACCGGGGAGCAGGGCGCCTCGGGCTATCCGCGTTTCGTCGGCGACGGCGTCGAGGCCGACATCGACCCCGAGACGCGCACGGTGGAGGCCCTGCTCGTGGACGGGGCGGAACTGGACTACGGGCTGACCGTGCGGGTGGTCGACGCGGACGCCTTCTGAGGCGCGCGTCCCCGGCCGGGCGTGGCGGTCTTCACGCCCCCTGCGGCCGGTCACGAACCCGGCGGACGTTGACACCGCGCACCACCCGTCACAGACTCGGGCGACTCGATAGTGGACCGCGGTCCGTCAGGGGGACCGGGTCCTGGCCCGGGAGAGAACTCGATGAGCATCCGCGACGTCTACATCGTCGACGCCGTCCGCACGCCGATCGGCCGCTTCGGGGGTGCGCTCTCGGGCGTCCGCCCCGACGACCTCGCCGCCCATGTGGTCCGGGCGCTGGTGGACCGCACCCCGGACCTCGACCCGGCCCGGATCGACGACGTCGTCTTCGGCGACGCCAACGGCGCGGGCGAGGACAACCGCGATGTCGCCCGGATGGCGGTACTCCTCGCCGGGCTGCCCGTCTCCGTGCCCGGGGTCACCGTGAACCGGCTCTGCGGCTCGGGCCTGGAGGCCGTCGTCCAGGCGGCCCGCGCCATCGCCCTCGGCGACGCCTCGGTGGCGATCGCCGGCGGTGTCGAGTCCATGTCCCGCGCGCCCTGGGTGCTCCAGAAGCCCGAGCGCGCCTTCCCCGCCGGGCACCAGCAGCTCCACTCCACCACCCTCGGCTGGCGCATGACCAACCCCAAGATGCCCGCCGAGTGGACCGTGCAGCTCGGCGAGGGCGCCGAGCAGGTGGCCGACAAGCACGGCATCGGCCGCGAGCAGCAGGACGCCTTCGCCCTGGAGAGCCACCGCAGGGCGGCCGAGGCATGGGCGAAGGGCCTGTACGACACCGAGGTGGTCGGCTACGAGGGCGTCGACCTGACGCGGGACGAGTGCATCCGCGACACCACCTCGATGGAGGCGCTGGCGAAGCTGAAGCCGGCCTTCCGCCCCACGGGCACGGTCACCGCGGGCAACGCCTCCCCGCTCAACGACGGGGCCGCCGCGCTGCTCCTCGTCGACGAGGAGGGGCTGCGGGCGACCGGACGCGAGCCGCTGGCCCGGGTCCGCGCCTCCGCCGTGACCGGGATCGAGCCGCAGCTCTTCGGGCTGGGCCCGGTCGAGGCGGTGCGGCGGGCGCTGGGGAAGGCGGACCGGTCCTTCGCCGACCTGAACGTGTTCGAGCTGAACGAGGCGTTCGCGGCGCAGGCGCTGGGCTGCCTCGCGGAGTGGCCGGAACTGGACCCGGCGGTGGTCAACCCCCGGGGCGGGGCCATCGCGATCGGCCACCCGCTGGGCGCGTCGGGCGCCCGCCTCGCCGGCGCGGTCGCCCACCAGCTCGCCGCGGCCGGCTCCGGCACGGGGCTCGCGGCGCTGTGCATCGGGGTGGGGCAGGGGCTGGCTCTCGTCCTGGAGCGCTGACGGGGCGCGCGGTCGGCGCGCGCGTCGGAGCCTGCCCCGCGGGGGCAGCGCGCGTCGGGGTGGGCGCCGCACGCTTGCGGGCCCGCCCCGCGCGGGGCTGCGCACGTCGGCGCACCCGGGCGTCGGCCAGGTTGGCGCATGCCGCCGCACGGACCCCGCCGCGCCGCCGCACGGACCCCGCCGCGCCGCCGCACGGACCCCGCCGCGCCGGCGCGCACACGCGCCTCGGCCGGGGGGGGCCCGCCCGGGGGGGCCCGCCCGGGCGGGGCCTCCAGCCCGTGTTAAACCTATGACCTCAACCTCTTGGGGGTTTTGGGGTTTGTGTT
>NZ_JBEXXN010000022.1:0-109852 GCF_040630445.1 Streptomyces sp. NPDC005805 | reverse complement strand
ACCGCCGCCCTCGCGGACGCCCTCGCCAACGACCTCCAGCCCGCCGCGCTGTCCCTGCGCCCCTCGCTCGCGGACACCCTGGCGGCGGGCACGGCGGCGGGCGCGCTGGCCGCGCTCGTCTCGGGCTCCGGCCCGACGACGGCATTCCTGGTGAAGGACGCGGAGTCGGCCCGTTCGGTCGCCGCCGCCCTCGACGCCTCGGGCACCTGCCGGTCCGCGCGGCCGGCCGTCGCGCCGGCACCGGGCGCCACGGTGGTCACGGGCTGACCCGCCCCGGGCCGGACCGGGTCCGGCCAGAGGGGCCGGAGGGCCCAACCCGCCCCGCCCGGTGGGTACTCACCGCGATCTGAGTATCCGCGCGCTGCCGCGCCCCGCCGCGGCCCGGCAGCGTGGGGCGCATGACGACGACCACCTCCGTGCGCGCCCTCGCCGAGAGCACGCCCGACACCCGCGACCGCTACGTCGACCTGCTGCGCGTCGCCTCCCTCGCGACCGTCGTCGGCGGGCACTGGCTGATGGCCGCCGTCACCACCGGCGACGGCGGGGGCGCGTCGGTGGGCAACCTCCTCGCCGTGGTACCGGAGCTCCAGGTCCTGACCTGGCTCCTCCAGGTGATGCCGGTCTTCTTCTTCGTCGGCGGCTTCTCGCACGCCCTCTCCTACCGCTCCCTGAGCCGCCGCCACCCCGAGCGCTCCGTGTACGCCGCCTTCCTGCGCGGCCGGCTCCAGCGGCTGCTGGGGCCCACCACGGTCTTCGTCCTGGTCTGGGGCGCCCTGGCGCTGGCCGTGCAACTGCTGGGCGGCGGAGGCGGGTTGACCGGGGTCGCGCTGCGGCTGGTGACCCAGCCGCTGTGGTTCATCGGGATCTACCTGGTCATGGTCGCGTTCACCCCGCCGCTGCTGCGGCTGCACGAGCGGTGGGGCTGGGGCGCGTTCGGCGCGCTCGCCGGGGCGGCGGCCCTGGTGGACCTGCTGCGGTTCGGCGCGGGGGTTCCGTACCTGGAGTTCCTGAACTTCGCCTTCGTCTGGCTCGCCGTCCACCAGCTCGGCTTCCTGCGCGCCGACGGCATGCTCACCCGGCCGGTGGTGCTCGCCGCCGCCGGGCTGGCCGGGGCCGTCGCCCTCGTCGCCCTCGGGCCGTACCCGCTGTCGATGGTCGGGATGCCCGGCGAGAAGGTCTCCAACATGGCCCCGCCGACGCTGGCCCTGCTCTGCCACGGGCTGTGGCTGGTCGGCGCGGTGGAGCTGCTGCGTGGCCCGGGCGGCCGCCTGGTGCGCCGGGCCCGGGTCTGGCGGGCCGTCGTCGCGGCGAACGGCGTCGCGATGACCGCGTTCCTGTGGCACCTGACCGCGATGCTCGCCGTGTACGGGGCGCTGCTCGCCGCCGGGGTGACACTGCCGGAGCCGGCGGGCGGGGCGTGGTGGGCGCAGACGCCGCCGCGGATCGCGGCCGTGGCGGTGCTGACGGGCCTGCTCGTCGCGGTCTTCCGCCGCTTCGAGCGCCCGTCCGCGGCGTCGGCCGTGTCCGCCGGACCGCCGCCGCCCGGGACCGGTCCGGTCGCCGCCACCGGGATCGCGCTCAGCCTGTTCGGCGTCCTCGGCCTGTCGATGGTCGGTTTCGGCGGCCTGCTGGAGGGCCACAGCGCGACCCTGATCGCGGTCCCGGTCACCGCCCCGGTCGCCGTCGCCATGACCCTCGGCGGCTGGCTCCTGGTCGCCCGCGCGGGCCGCGGGGCGCGCACCGGCGCCGCGACGACCGGCCGGAAGCCCACCCCGGCGCCCTGACCCGCCCCCGCCGGGCGGCGAAACCGCCCTGACCCGCCCCGGCCGGGACGGCGACCGCCCCGGCCGGGCGCACCCCGCGCGGGGACTAGGCTGGGAGGTCGATCGTTACCCCTGGCAGGAGAGAAATGGCCGTCAACCTGGTCAATGTCGAGGCAGTCACCAAGGTGTACGGCACCCGTGCCCTGCTGGACGGCGTGTCCCTCGGCGTGTCCGAAGGCGACCGCATCGGCGTCGTCGGACGGAACGGCGACGGCAAGACCACCCTCGTCCGGATGCTCGCCAAGCTGGAGGACCCGGACACCGGCCGGGTCACCCAGAGCGGCGGGCTGCGGCTCGGCGTGCTCACCCAGCACGACTCCCTCGACCCCGCCGCCACCGTCCGGCACGAGGTCATCGGCGACATGGCCGACCACGAGTGGGCCGGGGACGCCAAGATCCGGGACGTGCTCACCGGGCTGTTCGGCGGGCTGGAGCTGGCCGGCTTCCCGCAGGGGCTGGACACGGTCATCGGCCCGCTCTCCGGCGGCGAGCGCCGCCGTATCGCGCTGGCCAAGCTGCTCATCGAGGAGCAGGACCTGATCGTCCTCGACGAGCCCACCAACCACCTCGACGTCGAGGGCATCGCCTGGCTCGCGGGCCACCTCCGGGCCCGCCGCTCCGCCCTCGTCTGCGTCACCCACGACCGCTGGTTCCTGGACCAGGTCTGCACCCGGATGTGGGACGTGCAGCGCGGCGACGTCTACGAGTACGAGGGCGGCTACAGCGACTACGTCTTCGCCCGCGCCGAGCGGGAGCGGATCGCCGCCACCGAGGAGGCCAAGCGTCAGAACCTGATGCGCAAGGAGCTGGCCTGGCTGCGCCGCGGCGCGCCCGCGCGCACCTCCAAGCCCCGCTACCGCATCGAGGCGGCGAACGAGCTGATCGCCGACGTGCCCCCGCCCCGGGACACCTCCGAGCTGATGAAGTTCGCCTCGGCCCGGCTCGGGAAGACGGTGTTCGACCTGGAGGACGTCACCGTCCAGGCCGGGCCCAAGGTGCTGCTGAAGCACCTCACCTGGCAGCTCGGCCCCGGCGACCGCATCGGCCTGGTGGGCGTCAACGGCGCCGGCAAGACCTCCCTGCTGCGCACCCTCGCGGACGCCGCCGGCACCCAGGGCGAGGCGCAGCCCGTCGCCGGGCGGGTCGTCGTCGGCCGGACCGTGCGGCTCGCGTACCTCTCCCAGGACGTCACCGAACTGCCCGCGACCCTGCGGGTGCTGGAGGCCGTGCAGCAGATCCGCGACCGGGTGGACCTCGGCAAGGGCCGGGAGATGACCGCCGGGCAGCTCTGCGAGCAGTTCGGCTTCGGCAAGGAGAAGCAGTGGACCCCGGTCGGGGACCTGTCCGGCGGTGAGCGCCGCCGCCTCCAGCTGCTGCGGCTGCTGATGGACGAGCCGAACGTCCTCTTCCTCGACGAGCCCACCAACGACCTCGACATCGAGACCCTGACGCAGCTGGAGGACCTCCTCGACGGCTGGCCCGGCTCGATGGTCGTCATCTCGCACGACCGGTTCTTCCTGGAGCGCACCACCGACCGGACCTTCGCCCTCCTCGGCGACGGCACCCTGCGCATGCTGCCGCGCGGCATCGACGAGTACCTGGAGCGCCGTGCGCGGATGACGGAGACGGCCGCGCCGGCTCCGGCGCCGGCCGCACCCGCGGGCGGAAAGCCGGCCGGCAAGGAGAAGTCCGCGGCCGACTCCCGGGCGGCGAAGAAGGAACTCCAGCGCATCGAGCGCCAGCTCGACAAGGTCTCCGACAAGGAGACCACCCTCCACGCGCACATCGCCGAAAACGCCACGGACTTCGAGAAGGTCGCGAAACTGGACGCGCAGTTGCGTGAACTCGCGGACGAACGCGAGGAGTTGGAAATGCGCTGGCTGGAACTGGCCGAGGACGCCTAGGGTGCGGCGCTCCTCTCCGTGGCGAACTCCTCCGTGGACCGGGACCGCGTAGCCTCGGCGCCATGCCCCGCAAACAGAGAAGGGCACGGCGGCTGGTCGTCGGCGCCCACACGTACCTGTGGACACTCCGCCACAGCCACACCGTGGTCGGCGGCAGCCGCACCTGCCGCGAGACCCTGACCCTGTACCCCCGGTCCGCCGCCCCGGGCGGCGCACTGCGCATCGTCTTCACCAAGGGCCCCGGCCGGTTCGTCCCGGGCGGGGCCCCGCTGGGCTCCGGAGACGTGGGCCACGTCCGGGGCGCCTCCCTGAACCTGCACGAGCCCGGGGCCGTTCGGGCCCTGCTCGACGCGGCGTCGGCCCGCGGGTGGCGGCCCCGGGCGCGCCTGACGGAGGAGATCGACGGCTGGTCCCTCCTGGAGGCGGCAGCTGCCGCGCGGGCCGGGACCGGGGTGGTCGCGGCGCCGAGCGCGGTGCCGGTGGCCAGGACCACCCCGCGCGCCGTGGCCGGAAGGCATCGGTAAAGAAGCCGTGGAAAGCGCATAACAACAGCATCACGGCGGGTCCTCCCTTGGGAACAGGGGAGAACCGAACCCGCTCGTTCTGCGTCGCGGGTGATACAAAGAAACGCGCCCGGCCTCGGTCGGGCGCGAACGTGAACGGCGCGAACAAGAAGCGACGGAACACAAGCGACGGAGAAGTCCGATCAACTCCTTCCGGACGGGGGCGTACGCCCGCGCCCGCGAGCCGGTGCAGACGGGGGTGGGGGACCTTCCGGGCAGCGCCCGGGGCGTGAGCCGTACGGGGGCGCCGGAAGCAGCAGACCGGAGGAGAAGTACGCCATGACACAGCCGCCGCAGCCGGGCTTCGGGGCCCCCCAGGACCCGCAGGGCGGCTCACAGCCGCCCGCGCAGCCGCCGCAGCCGCCCGCCCAGCCGCCCCAGATGCCGCCGGCCCCGCCCGGACCGCCTCCGGGCACCCCGCCGCAGCCCGGCTACGGCTACCCGCAGGGTGCGGCCCCCGCGCCGCAGGGCTACGGCTACCCGCAGCAGGGCCAGCCCGGCCCCTACGCCCAGCAGCCGGGACCGTACGGCGCGCAGCAGCCCGGTCCGTACGGCCAGCAGCCGGGCCCCTACGGGCAGCAGCCCGGCCCCTACGGCTACCCGACGCAGCCCCAGTACCCGGGCGCGCCGACCCCGCCGTCCGGCGGCGGTGGCGGCTTCTTCAAGGGGAAGACCGGCGTCATCGTGGCCGCTTCGGCCGCGGGCCTGCTCCTGATCGGCGGCGGCACGTACGTCGCCCTCAGCGGTGACGGCGACGACAAGCCCACCGTCAGCAAGTCCAGCGAGGCCCCGAAGCCGACCGGTTCGGCCACCGTCGACCAGGGCGACGGCAAGGGGGACGGCGACTCCGGGGGCGGCGGCGCCGAGGACCTCAACGCGGGCCGCAAGGACGGCGAGTCCAAGGTCCTGTTCCTCACCAGGAACGACGTCGACCTGCCCCGCAACGGCTCCGATGTGCACGGCCTGTGGACCGTCGGGGACACCGTCGTCAAGGCCATGTACCGCGAGATCGCGGGCTACTCGGTGACCGACGGCAGCAAGAAGTGGAGCGTGCCGGTCGACACCAAGGTGTGCTCCGCGCCGGTCAACGCCTCCCCCGACGGCAAGATCGTCTTCGGTGTCGAGGACGGCCTGAGCGACAAGGCCAAGTGCAACGACCTCCAGATGGTCGACCTCAGGGCAGGCAAGGCCGGGTGGAAGAAGTCCATCCCCAAGCCCGACGGCGGACCGTTCTCCTCCCTCGCCGACTACACCCTCGCCATCAGCGGCAACACCCTCGCGGTCGGCGGCGGCAGCAACTCCTGGGGCTTCTCCCTCACCGACGGCAAGCAGCTCTTCGGCACCCCGTCCGGCGACTGCAAGCCCGGCGCCTTCGCCGGCGGCGAGAAGCTCATCGCCGCCGCGAGCTGCAAGACCAGCGACTACAAGAAGCCCAAGCAGCAGCTCCAGGAGATCGACCCGGCCTCGGGCAAGCCCAAGTGGACGTACAGCACCCCGGTGGGCTGGGAGATCGACAAGGTCTACTCGCAGAGCCCGCTGGTCGTCTCGATCACCCAGAACGAGCCGAAGAAGTGGTCCATCATCTCCCTGACGGACAAGGGCAAGCCCCGTGCCACCATCGACGGCGGCAAGGACAAGTACGCGCCCCGCTGCGGTGGTTCCTTCGTGGTCTGGGGCCAGAACCTCCAGGGCTGCACCGGTGTCGCCGCCGACGCCAGGAACTTCTACATGGCGACCGAGACCGGCTACGGCTCCGCCAACGAGGTCGTCGCCTTCAGCCTCGACTCCGGCAAGGCCAAGTGGCGCTCCAAGGCCCCGGCCGAGCGCCAGATGACGCCGCTGCGCATGGAGGGCGGCGAGGTGCTGGTCTACATGGGCGCCCGGTACGACGCCGGCGGCACCGTCGCCACCATCCCGTCCTCCGGCGGGGCCCCGAAGACGCTGCTCCAGAACCCCGCCTCGACCTCGCAGATCGAGAGCTCCTTCTACTCGCCGAAGATGGCCTACGCCGACGGCCGGTTCTTCATCGCCAGCGGGCGGGTGAGCGCGAGCAACGACAAGGAGGAGCTGGAGACCAAGACCATGATGGCCTTCGGCGAGTGACCCTCACCGGGACCGGACCGGGGCAGCGCCCCGAGCCGGTCCCGGTTCCCGGTCCGGGCCCCCGGCCCGCAGGCTTTCCTCCCGTCCCCGCCCCGCTCCTTCTCCCCGTACGAGGTACCCACCCCGATGAACCAGTCGCCGCCGCCCCCGCCGAACCAGCCGCCCGGCCCGCCCCCCAACCAGCCGCCGGAGCCCCCGCGGCAGCCCCCGGCCGGCTCGCCGGACCCGCTCGCCAAGCAGCCCGACGCCCAGCCCCCGGCCGCGCCCGCGCAGCCGCCCGCCGCACCGGCCCCGGGCGGCTTCGGCTCGCCCACCCCGCCGCCGGAGCAGCCCGCGAACCAGCCGCCCCAGGGCGCCGGTTCCTACGGCTACCCGGGCCCGGCCACCCCGCCGCAGGGCGCAGGCGCGTACGGCTACCCGCAGACGCCGCCGCAGACGCCCCCGCCCGGCGCCCCGGCCGGACAGCCCCCGGCCCAGCAGCCGTACGGCTATCCGCAGCACGGCGCGCCGACCCAGCCCTACGGTTACCCCCAGCAGGGCGGCGCCCCGGGCCAGCCGCCGTACACCTACCCGACGCAGCCCCTGCAGCCGCAGGGCGGCGGTGGCGGCCGGGGCGGGCTGAGCGCCCAGATGAAGATCATCATCGCGGCGGCCGCGGCGATCGTGCTCATCGTCGTGGGCGGTGTCGTCTACGCCAACGCCGGCGGTGACGGCGACGGCAAGAAGGAAGAGGCCAAGAACAGCTCGGGCGGCGCCTCCGGCGGCGGCGAGGGCCCCGACGCCAAGCCCGCGCCCGACGGCCCCGGCAAGGAGAAGCCGGGCGCCAACACCTCGGCCAAGGTCGCCTACCAGCTCCCCGAGCCGGCCCGCAAGGACCTGATGGGGGTGCCCGGTTCCTGGGTCACGGACAAGGCGTTCGTGAAGCCGGGCGCCAATTCGGTCGTCGCCTACGACGCCGGCAAGGGCAGCGTCCTGTGGACGACCAAGCTGCCCGGCCAGATGTGCGCGGCCTCCCGCCACCAGACCGCGGACAACCTCACCGCCATCGTCTTCGAGGCCGAGAAGCGCACCGAGAAGAAGAACTTCGTGCAGTGCACCGAGGTCGGGGTCATCAACCTCGACACCGGTGAGCTCAAGTGGAGCAAGTCCATCACCGGCGCCACCCGCGGTGACGACAAGGTCCCGTTCGACGAGGTCACCATCAGCGGCACCACCGTGGCCGTGGGCGGCATCTACGGCGGCGGCGCCTTCGACCTGAACACGGGCGCCATCCGCTGGAAGCCCACCGTCGACGCCGAGCAGTGCCGCGACCTGGGCTACGGCGGCGGCAAGGCCCTCGTCGCCGTCCGCAGCTGCGGCGACTACGGCAGCCGCAAGGCGGTCGTCCAGCCGGTGAACCCGGAGAACGGCACCCCGCTGTCCACGTACGCGATGCCCGAGGGCGTGGAGGACGCCCGGGTCGTCTCCAGCGACCCGCTGGTCGTCGCGGCCGACGTCGGCGACACCGGCACCTTCGGCATCTCGGACTTCTTCTCCATCGACGCCAAGTCCGGCAAGCTGCTCGCCAAGATCGCCGCCTCCGGTGACGACTACCTGGCCCGCTGCTCCTCCAGCGACGGCGTGGAGGGCTGCCAGTTCGTCCTCGTCGGCAACGGCAAGCTCTACCTGCCCACCGCCGAGCACGAGAACGCGGGCGACGCCCCCGGCCGGACCAACGAGATCGTCTCCTTCGACCTCAAGACCGGCAAGGCCACCGCCGACCGCGCCGACGCGGGCGACGGCTACCACTCCCTGCCCCTGCGCATGGACGGCGGCAACCTGATCGTCTACAAGTGGCCGCCGTACAACAAGGGCGGCCAGGTGGTCTCGATCGACGGCGCCACCTTCAAGGAGACGCTGCTGCTGGACAACCCCGCGGACCGCTCGGTCCGCGACGCGGAGACCAGCTTCACCGAGAACGGTTCCGAGTACCGCTACCACGCGGGCCGGCTCTTCATCTCGCAGCAGCTGCTGGGCAAGCCCCGCGAGAGCGACTCCTCCTTCGGCAAGAAGTACCTGGCGATCGCGTTCACGGTCGCGGACTGACCGCCCCGCCACCGGCGTCCCCCACGGGCCCGGACCCCACCGCACCGGTGGGGTCCGGGCCCGTGGCCATCTGCGGGTTCCGGGCCCGCGCACCCGCCGGAGCGTGTAGCTTGCCGGGTCAGGAGGCCGGGGGGCCTGCTCCGACGGGGAGGGTTGGTCGATGGGCGTGCGGCTCATCGTGGTCGACGACCACAGACTGCTCGCCGAGGCGCTCGCCTCGGCGCTGAAACTGCGCGGGCACCGGGTGCTGGCCGCCGCCGCGCCCGCCGCGGGGGCCGCCGAACTGGTGGTCGCCCGGGCGCCGGAGGTGTGCCTGCTGGGCACCCAGGCGCCCGCCGCCCCGGGGGCCTTCGACCCGGTGGTGCGGATCAAGCGGGAGCGTCCGCAGGTGGCGGTGGTGGTCCTCGGGCCGGTGCCGAACCCGCGCGGGATCGCGGCCGCGTTCGCGGCCGGCGCCTCGGGCTACGTCCGGCACGACGAGCGCATCGAGGGTGTGGAACGGGCGCTGGTGAAGGCCCGGGCGGGGGAGGCGGTGGTCGCGCCGGCCCTGCTCCAGGGCGCGTTCGCCGAGCTGCTGAACCCGGCGGCGCAGCCGGACGACGAGGGGCAGCGGCTGCTGGCGATGCTCACCCCGCGCGAGGTCGAGGTGCTGGTCCGGGTCGCCGAGGGGGAGGACACCCGGCTGATCGCGGCCGGTATGGGCATCGCGTCCAGCACGGCGCGCACCCATGTGCAGCGGGTGCTGATGAAGCTGGGGGTCGGCTCCCGGCTGGAGGCCGCCGCCCTGGCGGCCCGGACCGGGCTGCTGGACCGGGTGGGGTACGGGTCCTCCGCGCCGCCCGGACCCGGCCCGTCCCGTTGAACGGGGACGGACCGGGCCGGGCCGGAGCAGCGGTGGTCAGTCCTCGGGGGCCGGCGGCGGGGGCGGCGCGGTGGGCCGCAGCCACAGCCAGGCGAGGAAGAACAGCCCGAGGGCGAGCATCCCGAGGCCCGTCCACAGGTTGATGTTGACGCCCTCGGCCTTCTCCAGATCGGCGTCGGACGCGAATATCCCGGCCGCGGTGACGATCACGCCGTAGAGGGTGAACAGGCCGCCGATGATGCGGCGGATGTCGAAGAGACGGGCCGCGGTCGCGGACTTGCGCTCCAACTCGGAGACTTCGCGGTGCAGTTCGGACATGGTTGTCGGCCTCCGATCGGATCAGAAGGAGTAGGGGACGTAGCACAGGGCGGCGAGCGCGATCGCGCCCCAGCCCAGCAGGGCCGGGCTGCGGTACCAGGCGTCGTCGCCCTCGTCCGGCGCCTCGTCCATGCCCGGGGAGCGGGTGCCGTAGACGAGCCGGCGAGTTCGGCCTCCGGCTTGGGGGCGGTGAACAGGGTGACGGCGACCATCACGACCGCGCCGGCCACGAAGCCCACGATCGCGGAGACGAAGTTGGCGCCCTGCTCGGACGGGATGTCGATGACGCCCTGCTGGTAGATGACGAAGTAGTTGACCATCGCGGCCGTGGTGCCCGCCAGCAGCCCCCACACGCCGGACTTCATGGAGGCCCGCTTCCAGAACGTGCCGATGATGAAGACGACGAACATCGGCACGTTGAAGAAGGAGAACAGGGTCTGGAGGTAGCCCATGATGTTGCCGAAACTGGAGGCGAGGAAGGCGGTGCCGATGGAGCACACCACCCCGATCGCCGTGATCAGCCGGCCGAAGCGCAGATAGTAGGTGTCCTCCCGGTCCTTCTTCACATAGCGCGCCCATATGTCGTACGTGAAGACGGTGTTGAACGACGACACATTGGCGGCCATACCGGCCATGAACGCGGCGAGCAGTCCGGTGACGGCGATGCCGAGGACGCCGTTGGGCAGCAACTCCTGCATCAGCAGCGGGATCGCGTCGTTGTAGGTGAGGTCGGAGCCCGCGGTGCCGATCTTCGGCACGATCACGGCGGCCACGAGGCCCGGGATCATCACCAGGAAGACGATGAACATCTTCGGGAAGGCGGCGACCAGCGAGGCCGAGGACGATGGTCAGCCAGTTGGCGCCGAGCGGGTTTGCATCGCCGATGCCGGTGCCGCCCCAGGCACTGAGGAAGTTCTCGCCGCGGCTCTCGGTGAGCGCGCCGGTCAGCCCGTCCCAGCCGCCGACCCGCTTCAGACCGAGGAAGGTCAGCGGCAGCAGCGCGGCGATGATCACGAAGAACTGGAGCACCTCGTTGTAGATCGCCGAGCACCGATCCAGTACCAGTGCACGACGGCCACGCCGTACTGCGCGCCGGTGGCCGCCATGCCCAGGATCTCCGTCGCGCCGAGGTTGGCGGCGACGAAGACCGTGATCTGCTGCGTGCGCTGCCTGCGCTGCCTGCGCTGGGTGCGTGGGTGGGGCGCGCATCGCCCTTGACGGTCATGTTCGGGTGTGATTATTTATGTTTAGTTGTGTTAGAAGGAAGGGTGGAGGGGCGCCGAGTGAGGAAGACGTCGACCCGGCTCGCCGACGGGCGGGAGCTGCTCTACTACGACCTGCGGGACGACACCGTCCGCGACGCGGCCGACACCCGCCCCCTCGGCCCGGTCTCCACCACCGCCGAGATCCGCCGCGACCCGCTGCTCGGCGACAGCGTCGCCGTCGCCTCCCACCGCCAGGGCCGCACCTACCACCCGCCCGCCGACGAGTGCCCCCTCTGCCCCTCCCGCGACGGCCGGCTCACCGAGATCCCCGCCGGGGACTACGACGTCGCCGTCTTCGAGAACCGCTTCCCCTCCCTGGCCGGCGACTCGGGCCGCTGCGAGGTCGTCTGCTTCACCTCCGACCACAAGGCGTCCTTCGCCGACCTCACCGAGGAGCAGGCCCGGCTCGTCCTGGACGCCTGGACCGACCGCACCGCCGCCCTCGCCCAGGACCCCGCCGTCGAGCAGGTCTTCTGCTTCGAGAACCGGGGCGACGAGATCGGCGTCACCCTCCAGCACCCGCACGGCCAGATCTACGGCTATCCCTTCACCACCCCGCGCACCGCGCTGATGCTCCGCTCCGCCGCCGCCCACCGCGCCGGGACCGGCCGCAACCTCTTCGACGACGTGGTGGAGCGCGAACGCGCCGACGGCGTCCGGGTCGTCGCCGAGGGCGAGCACTGGACCGCCTTCGTCCCCTACGCCGCCCACTGGCCCTACGAGGTGCACCTCTACCCGAAGCGGCGGGTGCCCGACCTGCGGGCGCTGGACGAGGCCGCGCGCACAGAGTTCCCACAGCTCTACCTGGAACTCTTGAGGCGCTTCGACCGGATCTTCGGCCCCGGGGAACCGCCCACGCCCTATGTCGCCGCCTGGCACCAGGCGCCGTTCACCGGCGAGGGGCGGGACGACTTCGCCCTCCATCTCGAGCTTTTCACCGTCCGCCGCACTTCCGGCAAGCTGAAGTTCCTCGCGGGTTCCGAGTCCGGTATGAGCGTGTTCATCAACGACGTGCCGCCGGAGAAGGCGGCCGAGCGACTGCGAGAGGTTGCGAGCCAAGTGAGCAAGAAGTACCTGGTCACCGGCGGAGCGGGATACGTCGGCAGTGTGGTGGCCCAGCATCTGCTGGAGGCCGGCCACGAGGTCGTCGTCCTCGACGACCTGTCCACCGGCTTCCGCGAGGGCGTCCCCGCCGGCGCCCGCTTCGTCGAGGGCCGCATCCAGGACGCCGCCCGCCATCTGGACGGCTCCTACGACGGCGTCCTCCACTTCGCCGCGTTCTCCCAGGTCGGCGAGTCCGTCGCCCGGCCCGAGGCGTACTGGGGGAACAACGTCGGCGGCACCATGGCCCTGCTCGGCGCCATGCGCGAGGCCGGGGTGCGCACCCTCGTCTTCTCCTCCACCGCGGCCACCTACGGCGAGCCGGTCTCCACCCCGATCACCGAGACCGACCCCACCGCCCCCACCAGCCCCTACGGCGCCACCAAGCTCGCCGTCGACCACATGATCGGCGCCGAGGCCGCCGCCCACGGGCTGGCCGCCGTCTCCCTGCGCTACTTCAACGTCGCCGGCGCCTACGGCGACCTCGGCGAGCGCCACGACCCCGAGTCGCACCTGATCCCGCTCGTCCTCCAGGTCGCCCTGGGCCGCCGCGAGCACATCTCCGTCTACGGCGACGACTACCCGACCCCCGACGGCACCTGCGTCCGCGACTACATCCATGTCGCCGACCTCGCCGACGCCCATCTGCTCGCCCTGGACGCGGCCACCGCCGGCGAGCACCTGATCTGCAACCTCGGCAACGGCAACGGCTTCTCGGTCCGCGAGGTCGTCGAGACCGTCCGCAAGGTCACCGGCCACCCGGTGCCCGAGGTCCTCGCCGGGCGCCGCCCCGGCGACCCCGCGGTGCTCGTCGCCGCGAGCGCCGTCGCCCAGGACCGCCTGGGCTGGCGACCGAGCCGCGCCGACCTGGCCGGCATCGTTTCCGACGCCTGGGCATTCGCCCGCAGGAGGGAAGACGCGTCATGACGGACGGTGTGTGGGCAGCACCCGGCAGGGTGAACCTGATCGGTGAACACACCGACTACAACGACGGCTTCGTGATGCCCTTCGCGCTGCCGCACACCACCGTGGCGACGGCCGCGCGCCGCGACGACGGCGTGCTGCGGCTCCACTCCGCCGACGCCCCCGGCGACCCGGTCGAACTCCGGGTCGCCGACCTCGCACCCGGCCGCCGCACCGGCGCCTGGACCGACTACCCGGCGGGCGTGGTCTGGGCCCTGGCCGAGGCGGGCCACCGGGTCGGCGGACTGGAGGTGCGCTACACCTCCACCGTCCCCACCGGCGCGGGCCTCTCCTCCTCCGCCGCCCTGGAGGTCGTCACCGCCCTCGCCCTCAACGACCTCTACGGACTCGGCCTGGAACGGGGCCCGCTGGCCCGCCTCTGCCGGCGCGCCGAGAACGCCTACGTGGGCGCACCCACCGGGATCATGGACCAGACCGCCTCCGCCAGCTGCACCGAGGGCCACGCCCTGCACCTGGACACCCGCGACCTGTCCCGGCGGCAGATCCCCTTCGACCTCGCCGCGCACGGCCTGGAACTCCTCGTCGTGGACACCCGGGTCAGGCACGCGCACAGCGAGGGCGCGTACGGCCGCCGCCGGGCCGGCTGCGAGGCGGGCGCGGCCGCCCTCGGGGTCGGCGCCCTGCGCGACGTCTCCCACGAGGGCCTCGCGGACGCCCTGGCGCGGATCGACGACGCGGAGGTGCGCGCCCTGGTGCGCCATGTCGTCACCGAGAACCACCGGGTGGAGCGGGTCGTCGCGCACGCGGAGGCCGGGGACTTCCGGGCCATCGGGCCCGTGCTGACCGAGGGGCACGCCTCGCTGCGCGACGACTTCCGGGTCTCCTGCCCGGAACTGGACCTGGTCGTGGACTCGGCACTGGCGGCCGGGGCGCTGGGCGCCCGGATGACCGGCGGCGGGTTCGGGGGCTCGGCGATCGTGCTCACCGAGTCGGCGGCCTCCCCGGCGGTGGCCGGGAAGGTCCTCGGCGCGTTCGAGGAGCGGTCGCTCACCGCGCCCCGGGTCTTCACGGCGGTCCCGTCGGCGGGCGCGCACCGGGTGTCCTGAGGCGGGGCGGGTCCGCTTCCGCCGCCTGGCCCGCGACGGACCCGGCCCGTGCGTCGCTGCCGTGCCTGTGCGTCACACCCGCACCACCGAGGGCGATCAGTTCTGCAAAAGCCCTTCCACCGGGCCCCGTCGTCCGTACTCTGAGGGCAACGCCGGTGGGGGCCGGTGTTGTTCAGGGGGCGAGACCGCCGGGTACGGCGTCCAGGGGCGGGGTATCCATCGGAGCACGGCGGCGGCCGGCTCCGCTGCTGCACCGACGTCCCGGGCGCCGCGCCCGCGCAGATCCGTCTCCCCGGCACTGGGGGTGCATGTGGTTCGAATCCGGGTCCTGGTCGTGGACGACCACCGAATCTTCGCCGAGTCGCTGGCCGCGGCGCTCGCCGCCGAGCCCGACGTGGAGGTCGCGGCCGCCGGCAGCGGCCCGGCCGCGCTGCGCTGCCTGGAACGGGCGGTCGCGGAGGGCCGCCGCTTCGACGTGATGCTCGTCGACGCGGACCTCGGCATGCCCGCCGTGCCCGCGCCCCGCGCGGTCGCCGTCGCGCGCGGCGGCGAGGAGGGCGTGGTGGACGGGATCTCGCTGGTCGCGGGGGTGCGGGCGCACCGCGTCCCGGTCCGTTCGGTGGTCCTCGCCGAGAAGGACGACGCGGCCCGCGCGGCCCTCGCCCTCCAGGCCGGCGCCTCGGGCTGGATCGCCAAGGACTGCTCGCTGCAGCGGCTCCTCGCGGTGATCCGGGGGGTGCTGCGGGACGAGACCCATCTGGCGCCCGCCCTGCTCACCGGCGTCCTGCGCGAACTCACCGCGGCCCGCAAGCACCGCACCGAGAGCGAGCAGCTGGTCGAGTCGCTGACCCCGCGCGAGCAGGAGGTCCTGCGGTGCATGGTCGCGGGCCTGGGGCGCAAGGCGGTCGCCGAGCGCCTCTTCCTGTCACCGCACACCGTCCGGACGCATATGCAGAACGTGCTCGGCAAGCTCGGGGTGCACTCCACCCTGGCCGCCGTTGCCCTGGCCCGCCGGGCGGGCGTCGGTCCGGCCGATCTCACGGCCGAGCTGTCAGGGGAGGTTGTCGAACGGGGCGGTCAACTGGCGTAGCAGCGCGGCCAGCTCGGCGCGCTGCGCCCGGGACAGCTCGGAGAGGATCGCCCGCTCCTGGTCCAGCAGCCCGGCCAGTGCCTGGTCGGCGCGGTCGCGCCCCTCGGGGGTCAGCCGCACCAGCACCCCGCGGCGGTCACTGGGGTCCGGCAGCCGCTCGACCAGGTTCTTCTTGGCCAGCCGGTCGATCCGGTTGGTCATCGTGCCCGAGGTGACCAGGGTCTGGGTGAGCAGCTGCCCGGGGGAGAGCTGATACGGCGCGCCGGCCCGCCGCAGCGAGGTCAGCACGTCGAACTCCCACGGCTCCAGCTGGTGCTCGGCGAACGCGAGCCGCCGGGCGCGGTCGAGATGCCGGGCGAGCCGGGAGATGCGGCTGAGCACCTCCAGCGGTTCCACATCGAGGTCGGGGCGCTCACGGCGCCATGCTGCGACCAGTCGATCGACCTCGTCCTCCATGTCGATCAGTGTAGTGGTTCCCTCGACGTGAAGTCTCTTGATGTCGAGATATATTTTCTGGGACTATTGGGCAGGGTCGCGCCGGAGCTCCGTTCCGCTTCGGCTCACCGTTCCTGCAAGGGGGATCGACCATGTATTCCGCGCCCGTCTGGGACCCACAGCAGTACCTGCGCCACTCCGGACACCGAACCCGTCCCTTCCTCGACATGCTGGCCCGCATACCCGTGCTGCCCAACGGCAGCCGTCCGCCCCGTATCGCCGACCTCGGCTGCGGCCCCGGCAACGTCACCGCCCTGCTCGCCGACCGCTGGCCCGACGCCCGTATCACCGGCTTCGACCTCTCCCGGGACATGCTCGCCCAGGCCGAGAAGGACCACGCCGGCGCCACCGCGGGCGGCGGCTGGCTCGACTTCCGCCCCGCCGACGCCGCCCACTGGACCCCCGACGAGCCCTACGACCTGATCGTCTCCAACGCCGCCCTGCAATGGGTCCCCAACCACCCCGAGTCCTTCGCCGCCTGGATCGACGGCCTCACCCCCGGCGGCACCCTCGCCTTCCAGGTCCCCGGCAACTTCACCTCGCCCAGCCACGCCCTCCTCGGCGAACTCTGCGACACCCCCCGCTGGCGCGACCGCCTCGGCACCCACGGCCGCCGCTACATCCACATCCTGGAACCCGCCGACTACCTCGTCCGCCTCGCCGACCTCGGCTGCGACGCCGACGCCTGGGAGACCGTCTACTACCAACTCCTCGGCGGCGAGGACCCCGTCCTCGACTGGGTCAAAGGCACCGCCCTGCGCCCCGTCCTCACCGAACTCGCCGACGACCCCGAGGCCACCGAGGCGTTCCTCGGCGAGTACCGGGACCTGCTGCGCGCCGCCTACCCGCCCGGCCCGCACGGCACCGTGTTCCCGTTCCGCCGCATCTTCGCCGTGGCGCGCAAGGTCTCCTGACCCGCCGGCCGCACCCCGGTCCCGGCCCCCTGACCGGGCCGGGACCGGTGGACCGCCGGCGCCCCGGGACACGACGACGGCGCCCCGCCGCGGGAGATCCCGCGGCGGGGCGCCGTCACACGCACCGCTCAGCCACCGGCTACCGGCTCTCAGTTCTTGCGGTGGCCTATCAGCCGCGGCCTCTGCTCCAGACCGTCCAGCCCGTGCCAGGCCAGATTCACCAGATGCGCCGCCACCTCGGCCTTCTTCGGCCGCCGCGCGTCCAGCCACCACTGGCCCGTCAGCGCCACCATCCCCACCAGCGCCTGCGCGTACAGCGGCGCCAGCTTCGGATCGAAGCCCCGGTTCTTGAACTCCATCCCCAGGATGTCCTCGACCTGCGTGGCGATGTCACTGATCAGCGACGCGAACGTACCCGTCGACTGCGCCACCGGGGAGTCCCGCACCAGGATGCGGAACCCGTCCGTGTACGTCTCGATGTAGTCCAGCAGCGCGAACGCCGCCTGCTCCAGCAGCTCCCGCGGATGCCCCGCCGTCAGCGCGCTCGTCACCATGTCCAGCAACTGGCGCATCTCCCGGTCCACGACGACCGCGTACAGCCCCTCCTTGCCGCCGAAGTGCTCGTACACCACCGGCTTCGACACCCCGGCCTTCGCCGCGATCTCCTCCACCGACGTGCCCTCGAACCCCCGTTCCGCGAACAGGGTCCGCCCGATGTCGAGCAACTGCTCCCGGCGCTCGGCGCCCGTCATCCGCACCCGGCGGGCCCGCCTGCCGGTGGACCTGGTCTTGTCCGCACTGCTGCCGTCACTCGCCACGACGTCCATCATGCCGCTTCGGCGGCACGGCTCTTGTCCGGGGCGTCCGCACGCCGGGCGTCCAGCCGGTCCTGCTGCGGCCACCGCACGTCGTACGCCCAGCCCGCCTTCTCGAACCAGCGGATCAGCCGCGCACTGGAGTCGATCTGCCCGCGCAGCACCCCGTGCCGCGCACTCGTCGGATCCGCGTGGTGCAGGTTGTGCCACGACTCACCGCACGACAGCACCGCCAGCCACCACACGTTCCCCGACCGGTCCCGCGACTTGAACGGACGCTTCCCGACCGCGTGGCAGATCGAGTTGATCGACCACGTCACATGGTGCAGCAGCGCGACCCGCACCAGCGAACCCCAGAAGAACGCCGTGAACGCGCCCCACCAGGACATCGTCACCAGCCCGCCCACCAGCGGCGGGATCGCCAGCGACACGATCGTCCACAGCACGAACTGCCGCGAGATCCGGCGCAGCGCCGGGTCCTTGATCAGATCGGGCGCGTACTTCTGCTGCGGCGTCTGCTCCTCGTCGAACATCCAGCCGATGTGCGCCCACCACAGGCCCTTCATCAGCGCCGGGACCGTCTCCCCGAACCGCCACGGCGAATGCGGATCGCCCTCCGCGTCCGAGAACTTGTGGTGCTTGCGGTGATCCGCCACCCAGCGCACCAGCGGGCCCTCCACCGCCAGCGACCCCATGACCGCCAGCGCGATCCGCAGCGGCCGCTTCGCCTTGAACGAACCGTGTGTGAAGTACCGGTGGAAACCGATCGTGATGCCGTGGCAGCCGATGTAGTACATCGCCACCATCAGCCCCAGATCCAGCCAGCTCACTCCCCAGCCCCACGCCAGCGGCACCGCCGCGAGCAGGGCCAGGAACGGCACGGTGATGAACAGCAGCAGCGCGATCTGCTCGATCGACCGCTTGCTGTCCCCGCCGAGCGTGGCGGACGAAGCGGCGGCGGGCGGCGCCGAAGCGGCATCGTCCAGCAGGTCGGGACCAGTGGTCATAAAGATTCCCTGGGGGTGGGGAGACGGGGGACGGGGCGGCCGCGACAGCGGCCCGCACAGGCACGCGGACGATCCCGCGCCTACGGGACCGTAACCTACGGCGACGTAAGTATGGCAGTGCTCAGCATCACGGCAAGAGACCTGTGGACAACGCCGGGAAAATGGACACCTATCCTTGGGGACGTCGGACAGCGCGGTCCGCAAGCCTCCAGAACCCCTCCAGACGTGCTCAAACACTGCAAGGAGCCGCACCTGTGAGCAGTGCCGACAAGACCCCTACCGCCTCCGCCGAGCTGCGCGCCGACATCCGCCGACTGGGCGATCTTCTCGGCGAGACCCTGGTCCGCCAGGAGGGGCACGAACTTCTCGACCTCGTCGAGCGCGTCCGCGCCCTCACGCGCGAGGACGGCGACGCCGCGGCCGAGCTGCTGGGCGCCACCGACCTGGAGACCGCGGCCAAGCTCGTCCGCGCCTTCTCCACCTACTTCCATCTGGCCAACGTGACCGAGCAGGTCCACCGCGGACGCGAACTGCGCGAACGCCGCACCGCCGAGGGCGGACTGCTCTCCCGCACCGCCGACCGGCTCAAGGACGCCGACCCCGAGCACCTGCGCCAGACCGTCGCCAACCTCAATGTGCGCCCCGTCTTCACCGCGCACCCCACCGAGGCCGCCCGGCGCTCCGTCCTCAACAAGCTCCGCCGCATCGCCGAACTCCTGGAGAACCCCGGCATCGCCGCCGACCGGCGCCGCCACGACCTCCGCCTCGCCGAGCACATCGACCTCATCTGGCAGACCGACGAACTCCGCGTCGTACGGCCCGAACCCGCCGACGAGGCCCGCAACGCCATCTACTACCTCGACGAACTCCACGCCGGAGCCGTCGGCGACGTCCTGGAGGACCTCGCCGCCGAACTCGAACGCGTCGGCGTCGAACTCCCGCCCGGCACCCGCCCGCTGACCTTCGGCACCTGGATCGGCGGCGACCGCGACGGCAACCCCAACGTCACCCCGTCCGTGACCTGGGACGTGCTCATCCTCCAGCACGAGCACGGCATCACCGACGCCATCGAGGTCATCGACTACCTGCGCGGACTGCTCTCCAACTCCATCCGCTACGCCGGCGCCACCGAGGAACTCCTCGCCTCCCTCCAGACCGACCTGGAGCGCCTGCCGGAGATCAGCCCCCGCTACAAGCGCCTCAACGCCGAGGAGCCCTACCGGCTCAAGGCCACCTGCATCCGCCAGAAGCTCCTCAACACCCGCGAACGCCTCGCCAAGGGCACCCCCCACGAGGACGGCCGCGACTACCTCGGCACCGCCGAGCTGATCGAGGACCTCACCGTCATCCAGACCTCCCTGCGCGAACACCGCGGCGGACTCTTCGCCGACGGCCGCATGGACCGCGTCATCCGCACCCTGTCCGCGTTCGGCCTCCAGCTCGCCACCATGGACGTCCGCGAACACGCCGACGCCCACCACCACGCCCTCGGCCAGCTCTTCGACCGGCTCGGCGAGGAGTCCTGGCGCTACGCCGACATGCCCCGCGATTACCGGCAGAAGCTCCTCGCCAAGGAACTCCGCTCCCGCCGCCCCCTCGCCCCCACCCCCGCACCGCTGGACGCGGCCGGCGAGAAGACCCTCGGCGTCTTCCACACCGTCAAGGAAGCCTTCGAACGCTTCGGACCCGAGGTCATCGAGTCCTACATCATCTCCATGTGCCAGGGCGCCGACGACGTGTTCGCCGCCGCCGTCCTCGCCCGCGAGGCCGGACTCATCGACCTCCACGCCGGCTGGGCCAAGATCGGCATCGTCCCCCTGCTGGAGACCACCGACGAGCTCAAGGCCGCCGACGTCATCCTCGAAGGCATGCTCGCCGACCCCTCCTACCGGCGCCTCGTCTCCCTGCGCGGCGACGTCCAGGAGGTCATGCTCGGCTACTCCGACTCCTCCAAGTTCGGCGGCATCACCACCAGCCAGTGGGAGATCCACCGCGCCCAGCGCCGGCTCCGCGACGTCGCCCACCGGCACGGCGTGCGCCTGCGCCTCTTCCACGGCCGCGGCGGCACCGTCGGCCGCGGCGGCGGCCCCTCCCACGACGCGATCCTCGCCCAGCCCTGGGGCACCCTGGAGGGCGAGATCAAGGTCACCGAGCAGGGCGAGGTCATCTCCGACAAGTACCTCATCCCCTCCCTCGCCCGCGAGAACCTCGAACTGACCGTCGCCGCCACCCTCCAGGCCTCCGCCCTGCACACGGCGCCCCGCCAGTCCGACGAGGCCCTCGCCCGCTGGGACGCGGCCATGGACACCGTCTCCGACGCCGCCCACGACGCCTACCGGCGCCTCGTCGAGGACCCGGACCTGCCCGCCTACTTCTTCGCCGCCACCCCCGTCGACCAGCTCGCCGAACTCCACCTCGGCTCCCGGCCCTCCCGTCGGCCCGACTCCGGCGCCGGCCTCGACGGACTCCGCGCCATCCCGTGGGTCTTCGGCTGGACCCAGTCCCGGCAGATCGTCCCCGGCTGGTTCGGCGTCGGCGCCGGCCTCGGCGCCCTGCGCGAAGCCGGCCTCGACACCGTCCTCGCCGAGATGTACGAGCACTGGCACTTCTTCCGGAACTTCGTCTCCAACGTCGAGATGACCCTCGCCAAGACCGACCTGCGCATCGCCCGGCACTACGTCGACACCCTCGTACCCGACCACCTCAAGCACGTCTTCGACACCATCGAGGCCGAACACGCCCGCACCGTCGCCGAGATCCTCAACATCACCGGCAACGACGAACTCCTCGGCTCCAACCCCGTCCTCGCCCAGACCTTCGGCATCCGGGACGCCTACCTCGACCCCATCTCCTACCTCCAGGTCGCCCTGCTCAAGCGCCAGCGCGACGCCGCCGAACGCGGGGAGGAGCAGGACCCGCTCCTCGCGCGGGCCCTGCTCCTCACCGTCAACGGCGTCGCCGCCGGCCTCCGCAACACCGGCTGACCGACCGCCCGCCGCACACACGACGGCGCCCCCGCCCGGAACTCCTCCGGACGGGGGCGCCGCCGTACGCGGGCGCCCGCTCACAGGGCCAGGAACGACCCCACCAGCAGCGCACCGCCCAGACCCGCCGAGATCCACGCCGGACGCGCCAGCCGCAGCCCGCCCCCGATCACCAGCGCCGCCAGCAGCAGCGCACCCCCCAGCGGCTGCCACGCGTACAGACCGCCCGCCGGACCCGTCCGCAGCGCCTCGGTGCTCCCCGGCCGCAGCACCACGGCCAGCACCTCGCCCTTCCTCACCGCGACCGACTCCTCGATCGTCACCGCGTCCCGGTCCGGGGCGGGGGCCACCGGCGCGTACGGGCCCGTGCACACCCCGTCCGCACAGCGGTCCACCGTCAGCGTGCCGTGCTCCCGCCCCTTGGACAGCAGGATGTGCTGCGCATCGCCCCACGACGTCCAGAAGCCCGCCACCAGCAGGATCAGCGCCACGAGGGCCATCACCGCGTTACGGGCGTGAATGATCAACCGGGCGGAGGAGTTCCGCTTCATGGCCCGGGATCCTTGGCCATGGGCCCACCATCGGTCAACTCACCCCGGGGCCGAACCGGGAGCCGGACCCGGCGACCGACCGGCCCCGCCCCGTCGACCGGCCCGCGCCGCTCAGGAGTTGTACGTCCCCTGCGCCCGCTCCAGACCGTCCAGCACCAGACACTCCACCGCGTCCGCCGCCCGGTCCACGAACCAGTCCAGCTCCTTGTGTTCCGTCGAGGAGAAGTCCTTCAGCACGAAGTCCGCGACCTGCATCCGCCCCGGCGGCCGCCCGATCCCGAACCGCACCCGGTGGTAGTCCGGACCCATCGCCTTCGTCATCGACTTCAGACCGTTGTGCCCGTTGTCCCCGCCGCCCAGCTTCAGCCGCAGCACCCCGTAGTCGATGTCCAACTCGTCGTGCACCGCCACCACCTGGGCCGTCGGCACCTTGTAGAAGTCCCGCAGCGCCGTCACCGGACCACCCGACAGATTCATGTACGACATCGGCTTCACCAGCACCACCCGCCGGCCCGCCGGCCCCGGCGCACCGATCCGCCCCTCCAGCACCTGGGCCTGCGCCTTCTGCGCCCGCTTGAACGAACCACCCACCCGGTCCGCCAGCAGATCCGCCACCATGAACCCCACGTTGTGGCGATTCGCCGCATACCCCGGACCGGGATTGCCGAGCCCCACGATCAGCCAGGGGGCGTTCACATCCGACATCAGCGCCGCGTCTCCTCGTCACCGGCCCGACAGAAAAAGAGACGGGGTGGCGGGCCGCAGCCCGCCACCCCGGTCACACAGAGCTTACGACTCAGGCCTCGGCGGCCTCGTCGCCCTCGCCCTCGGCGCCCTCGGCAGCCGGCTCCTCGGCCTGCGCGGCCAGGACCTGGAGGACGACCGCGTCCTCCTCGACGGCCAGCGTGGTGCCCTTGGGCAGCGTGATGTCCTTCGCCAGGACGGAGGCGCCGGCCTCCAGGCCCTCGACGGACACCGAGACGGACTCGGGGATGTGGGTGGCCTCGGCCTCGACCGGCAGCGCGTTCAGAACGTGCTCCAGCAGGTAGTTGCCCGGGGCCAGCTCGCCCTCGGCCTGCACCGGAACCTCGACCGTGACCTTCTCGCCGCGCTTGACCAGCAGCAGGTCGACGTGCTCCAGGAAGCCCTTCAGCGGGTCGCGCTGCACGGCCTTCGGGATCGCCAGCTCGTTCTTGCCCTCGATGTCCAGGGAGATCAGAACGTTCGGCGTACGCAGCGCCAGCAGCAGCTCGTGGCCCGGCAGGGTCACGTGGATCGGGTCGGAACCGTGGCCGTACAGCACACCGGGAACCTTGTTGTCACGGCGGATACGGCGGGCGGCGCCCTTGCCGAACTCCGAGCGGACCTCGGCGGCGAGCTTCACCTCGGACATGTGCACTCCTCGTATATGCAGAAACAGAATGGTGGCGGTCACCCGGCCACGACTGGCCTGCTACGAAGAGCGCGTCGATAACGGACCGCCGCACCAGAAGTGCGGCCTCCCTCGCCGAGCAACTCACGCAGTCTACGCGGCGGCCCCCGGCGACCCAAATGGATCACCGGGGGCCGCCGTGCGAAACCCGGTTTCTACTTGTCCTCCTCGAAGAGGCTCGTCACCGAACCGTCCTCGAACACCTCACGCACCGCACGGGCGATCGTCGGCGCCATCGACAGCACCTTGATCTTGTCCAGCTCCAGCTCACCCGGCGTCGGCAGCGTGTTCGTCAGCACGAACTCGCTCACCTTCGAGTTCTTCAGCCGGTCCGCCGCCGGACCCGACAGGATGCCGTGCGTCGCCGTCACGATCACATCCTCCGCACCGTTCGCGAACAACGCGTCCGCCGCGGCGCAGATCGTGCCCGCCGTGTCGATCATGTCGTCGACCAGGACACACACCCGGCCCTTGACCTCACCCACGACCTCGTGGACCGTCACCTGGTTCGCGACGTCCTTGTCCCGGCGCTTGTGCACGATCGCCAGCGGCGCGTCCAGCCGGTCGCACCACCGGTCCGCCACCCGCACCCGGCCCGCGTCCGGGGACACGATCGTCAGCTTCGACCGGTCCACCTTCGCGCCCACGTAGTCCGCCAGCACCGGCAGCGCCGACAGATGGTCCACCGGACCGTCGAAGAAGCCCTGGATCTGGTCCGTGTGCAGATCCACCGTGAGAATCCGGTCCGCGCCCGCCGTCTTCAGCAGATCCGCGATCAGCCGCGCCGAGATCGGCTCACGCCCACGGTGCTTCTTGTCCTGCCGCGCATAGCCGTACGACGGGATGATCACGGTGATGCTCCGGGCCGAGGCCCGCTTCAGAGCATCGATCATGATCAACTGCTCCATGATCCACTTGTTGATCGGAGCCGTGTGGCTCTGCATCAGGAAGCAGTCCGCACCACGGGCCGACTCCTGGAAGCGGACATAGATCTCACCGTTGGCGAAATCGAAAGCCTTCGTCGGGACGAGGCCCACACCCAACTGGTGCGCAACCTCCTCGGCCAGCTCGGGGTGGGCGCGGCCGGAGAAGAGCATCATCTTCTTCTCGCCGGTCGTCTTGATCCCGGTCACAGCACTGTCTCCTCAGACGTGTTCTCTGGCCGCGGCAACCCAGGGAGCCCAGGAAGGTCCTGACACGAGCCAGCCGAATTTGTGTGCACGTATCACGGTACGCCGAGTTCGACGCACCCGTTTCCGGTCAGTTCTCCCCGGCGACACCCTCCGTCGCCGCCGCCGCGGCCTGCGCGGCAGCACTTCCCGGGCGCTTACGAGCCACCCAGCCCTCGATATTCCGCTGCTGGCCACGGGCGACGGCCAGCGAACCCGCCGGCACATCCTTCGTGATCACCGACCCCGCGGCCGTGTAGGCGCCGTCCCCCACCGTGACAGGAGCCACAAACATATTGTCCGACCCCGTCTTGCAGTGTGAGCCGATCGTCGTGTGGTGCTTCGCCTCACCGTCGTAGTTCACGAACACGCTCGCCGCCCCGATGTTCGTGAACTCACCGATCGTCGCATCCCCGACATACGACAGATGCGGCACCTTCGTGCCCTCACCGATCGTCGCGTTCTTCGTCTCGACATACGTGCCGATCTTGCTCTTCACACCCAGCCGCGTACCCGGCCGCAGATACGCGAACGGGCCCACCGACGCGCCCTCGCCGACCTCCGCCGACTCCGCCACCGTGTTGTCCACCCGGGCACCCGCACCCACCGCCGTGTCCCGCAGCCGCGTGTTCGGACCGACCTCCGCGCCCTCACCCACATGCGTCGCACCCAGCAACTGCGTCCCCGGATGCACCACCGCGTCCGGCTCGAACGTCACCGTCACATCCACCAGCACCGACGACGGATCCACCACCGTCACACCCGCCAGCATCGCCCGCTCCAGCAACCGCGCGTTCAGCAGACCCCGCGCCTCGGACAACTGCACCCGGTTGTTGATCCCCAGGATCTCCCGGTGATCCGCCGCCACCGACGCACCCACCCGGTGACCCGCACTCCGCAGAATCCCGAGCACATCCGTCAGATACTCCTCACCCTGACTGTTGTCCGTCCGCACCTTCTTCAGCGCGTCCGCCAACAGGGCGCCGTCGAACGCGAACACCCCGGAATTGATCTCCCGGACCGCCCGCTGCTCCTCCGAGGCGTCCTTGTGCTCCACGATCTCCGTGACCGCGCCCGAGGCCGCGTCCCGCACGATCCGCCCGTAACCCGTGGCGTCCGGCACCTCGGCCGTAAGGACCGTCACCGCGTTCCCGTCCGCCTCGTGCGTGGCCGCCAGCGCCGCCAGCGTCCCGCCGGTCAGCAGCGGAGTGTCCCCGCACACCACGATCACCGTGCCGCGCGGCTCCCCGCCCAACTCCTCCAGACCCATGCGCACGGCATGGCCGGTGCCGTTCTGCTCCGCCTGGAACGCGGTACGCGTACCCGACCAGTGCTCCCCGAGGTGCGCCTCGACCTGCTCGCGCGCGTGCCCCACGACCACGACCAACTGCTCGGGCGCCAGCTCCCGCGCCGCCGCGACGACATGCCCGACCAGCGAACGGCCGGCGATTTCGTGCAGAACCTTGGGGGTCTTCGACTCCATACGGGTGCCCTCACCCGCTGCGAGAACGACGACGGCGGCCGGGCGGTTGGCGCTCACGGTGGTGCCCTTCGGCTTCGGGTGGGGGTGACATCCGAAGGATACCGGGGGGTTTCGAACGTGAAACGAGTGCGGGTCCCGACCGTGGAGGTCAGGACCCGAACCGAGGATGGGGCTCCCGGGGAAGGAATCGAACCCTCATTCAATGGACCAAAACCATTTGTCCTACCATTAGACGACCCGGGATGGTATGCACCCTATGTCCGATTCTGTGTCTCGGGCGCCAGGGCAGCCCCTACTATGCCGTACCAAGTGCCTTCCATGCGACGGTAGAGGGCCGCGCTTCCCTTTACGTAAATCGTCAGCGCTCCGCGGTACGCCGCGCCGGTGTTCTTGCGTCGCGTCAGCGGGTTGTGGCGCTTGATCACCGGCTTGTTGAAGTGCGACGCGTCCGTGCCGGTGAGCCGGGCCCAGTACGCGTGGGCCTCCGCGACGTCGGCGCTCTCATGGATGTTCAGCGTCAGGCGGAGCTGTTGACGGGTGACGCCGAGCAGTTCCAGCCACCGGATGTAGAGCTTGATCACCTCCGGGTCGCTGTTGATGAACTTCAGGTGCTCTCTGCGGTCCCACGGTTTGTCCTTGCCGCCTTCCGCCCAGTAGAGCGCGGTGCCCACCAGCATCAGCTCCCGGTCGGAGAGCGCACCCACGCTCCGCTCGGCCTCGGCCTTCATTGCCTTCCGCTCCTCGTCCCGCGCCGCTCTCACCCGGGCGAGGCCCGCGTTCATCAGGGCCCGCTGCTCCTCCTCGGTATGGCGGGGCTCCGGTTTCGGGAGGTCGCGGACCCAGAGGGATATGGAGCTCTTGGAGCAGCCGAGTTCGAGTTGGATCTGGTCGTAGGTCATGCCGGCGAGGCGGAGGGTGCGGGCCCGGGCGCGGAGGTCGTCCTTGGCGTTGGGGCGTTTGGTCCATTCCGGTGGGGGTTCGCCTTTGACGAGGCGGTGGAGGAGGTCGTTGTTGTGGATGTGGAGGCGGTCGCGGATCTGGCGGAGGCTGAGGCCCTCGCGGCGGAGGGCGACGGCCTGGTCGCGGAGGTCGGTGAAGTCGGCTCGGAGGCCCGTGTCGCGTTTCATGGGGAGATCTTCACCCGGAATGATCCGGTCCGGGTCGAATTCCTGATCGATTCACCAGTTCGAGTGTTTCGGGTGCATTCGCGGGCAGCGTGTGCGACCCGCGCGCTTCCGTACGCCACGGAATCGGCGTTGCCCCGCCCGTAGTCTGGGAAGCATGACCGCAACGGGGGCAGAGCAGGGCGCCGCGGGTTCGACCGCCCGGGCGTGGCTGTGGTGGGAGCGGCGGCGCAGTGCCGTGCTGGATGTGGGGTTGGCGGCGGCGTCGGCCGCGGAGTGTGCCGCGCAGGGGGTGGGGTTCGCGGATCAGGCCGCTCTGCCGGTGCCGTTGGGGGTGCTGTTCGGTCTGGTCGTGGGGTCGGTGCTGGTGCTGCGGCGGCGGTGGCCGATCGCGGTGGTGCTGGTGTCGGTGGCGACGACGCCGGCCGAGATGGGCTATCTGATGGCCGTGGTGGGGCTGTACACGCTGGCGGCCTCGGAGGTGCCGCGGCGGATCGTGGGGACGCTGGCGGGGATGTCCCTGACGGCGACGTTCATCGTGACGTTCGTGCGGGTGCGGCAGGACGTGCAGGCCGGGACGGTGGACTACGGGGCGTGGTACGTGCCGGTGACGTCCGTGTTCCTGTCGCTCGGGCTGACGGCGCCGCCGGTGCTGTTCGGTCTGTACATAGGGGCGCGGCGGCGGTTGATGGAGAGTCTGCGGGAGCGGGCGGACAGCCTGGAGCAGGAGTTGTCGCTGCTGGCGGACCGGGCGGAGGAGCGGGCGCAGTGGGCGCGTCAGGAGGAGCGGACGCGGATCGCGCGGGAGATGCACGATGTGGTGGCGCACCGGGTGTCGTTGATGGTGGTGCATGCGGCGGCGTTGCAGGCGGTGGCGTTGAAGGATCCGCAGAAGGCGGTGAAGAACGCGGCGCTGGTGGGGGACATGGGCCGGCAGGCGCTGACGGAGTTGCGGGAGATGCTGGGGGTGCTGCGCGCGGGTGAGGAGGCGGCGGCGTCCGTGGAGGTGAAGCCGGTGCCGTTGGCGGCGGTGGGTGCGGCGGCGGCCGCGGCGGCCGCGGCGGCGGCGCAGGACGGTCCGTCGTTGGCGGACATCGAGGGTCTGGTGGGGCAGTCGCGGCAGGCGGGGATGGTGGTGGATTTCGCGGTGCAGGGGGATGCGCGGGGTTATGCGCCGGAGGTGGAGCAGACGGCGTACCGGGTGGTGCAGGAGGCGTTGACGAACGTGCACAAGCATGCGGCGGGGGCGACGGTGCGGGTGCGGTTGGCGCATCGGGAGGCGGAGGTCGCGATGCAGGTGGAGAACGGTGCGCCGGGGGCGGCGGGTGCGGCCGGCGGGCCGGGGCTGCCGAGTGGGGGGAACGGTCTGGTGGGGATGCGGGAGCGGGTGACGGCGCTGGGCGGGGTGTTCGTGTCGGGGCCGACGGAGGTGGGGGGGTTCCGGGTGTCGGCGGTGTTGCCGGACCGGGAGGGCGCGCGGGTGGCCTGAGTCTTCCGGGTCGGGGGTCACCCGGCCCCCGACCCCGGCCCCCGGCGCTCTGCCCCGGCCCCCGGCCCGTCCGCGCCCGTCCGGTGTCGGTGTCAGTCGGCGGTGAGGCGGGTGGGCTGGATGCCGTTGACGAGGGTGGTGAGGGCCTGGTCGATGTCGGGGCCGAGGTACCAGTCGCCGGTGTGGTCGATGCTGTAGACGCGGCCTTCGGTGTCCATGGCGAGGACGGCCTGGTGGTCGCCTTCGCGGCCGAGGGGGGAGATCTCGGTGTCGAGGGCGCGGCCGAGGTCGCCGAAGGTGCGGGCGAGGTGGAGGCCGGCGAGGGGGTCGAAGTGGACGGGCGCGGGGGCGTGCTGGCGTCCGGGTCCGGGTGCGGTGAGGGTGAGGCCGCCGAATTCGGCCCAGGCTTCGACGACGGCGGGGAAGACGCTGTGCCGGTGGCCGGCGGGGGAGGAGTGGGCGCGGAGGCTGTCGGCCCAGTGTTCGGCCTGCTTTATGTCCCAGCGTCCGGGTTGCCAGCCGGCTTCGCGCAGGGCGGCGTCGACGGCGACGGGGAAGCGCGTGGTGCTCAGATGGTCGGGCATCGGTGTGGGTGTCAGCCGTTCTTATGGGGGTCAGCCGTTGTGGGCCTGCCGTTGGGGGCGGCTGTTGTGGTCAGCCGTGCTGGGTCGCGGTGGGGTCGACGGGGCGTACGCCGAAGTGGTCGAGCAGGGCTGTGCAGGAGCGGCAGGGGGGTGCGTAGCTGCCGTGGAGGGGGTCGCCGTCCTCGCGGATGCGCCGTGCGGTGAGCTTGGCGTGTTTGAGGGAGCGGCGGGCCTCGCTGTGGCTGAGGGGTTTGCGCTGGGCGCGTTTGGAGCGCTGGGTCTCGGCGGCGGTGAGGTGCCGGGAGATGAGGATGGCTTCGGGGCAGCGGCCGGTGAAGCGTTCGCGCTGGCCGCTGGTGAGGGTGTCCAGGAAGTCCTGGACGAGGGGGTGGAGGGGTGGTGGCTGGTCTCCTTTGCCGGCGGTGCCGGTGAGGGTCTCGCCCCGTACGGAGAGGGCGGCGGCGACGGCGGGCAGGATGCCGTCGCGGCGGTGGCGCAGTCCGGGCGGGCGTGCCGCGTCGTCGCTGCTCCAGCTGAGGCGTGGGTCACCGGTGGTGCCGTGTGCCTGGCTTGGTTGCGCTGTGTGCATGGTGCTGTGGGTCCCCTCCGTGCACTCCCCCGAGTATGCGAGGGAACAGCCTGCCAAATGGGACGGGCGGTGTGGAAGCTGGGTCGCTGAAACGTGTCGCCGGATGGGCTGTGGGTCACCCGAAAGTGACTGTTCGTTACGGGGGCGGCGGGCCGGTGGGCTCTCTTGCCGTACCGCATAGGCTGTGTCGAACCAGCCAGACGCCACAGGGGGCAAATCGCCATGACGACAGGTCGGCAGGACCTGGGGGCAGCCATGAGCCCCGGGTCCGGCGCGCGTACCGCGCCACCGAACGCGGCCTACGCCGGGCAGGTCGTGCACTTCCCGGATCCGGTCCGGGCCCAGCGCCATCCTCGGGGGGTGCGGGTCGACGAGTCGGGTTTTCCGGACTTCTCGCCGTACGCCCGGGCGGCCGCGGAGATCGCGGAGCCGCCGGAGGGTTTCGGTGTGGACGAGCTGCGGCTCACCGACTATGTGTCGGCGAACGCGGCGCTGCACGCGGACGGGCACCCGTTGTGGGAGTCGTTGCCGCCGGTGGCGACGCCGCACGGGTGGACGTGGCATCACGTGCCGGATTCGCGCCGTCTGGAGCTCGTGCCGGTGGAGGTGAAGGCGCTGCTGCGTCATCACGGCGGTCTGGCGACGGCCGGGGTGGATCAGGGCAAGCGGGGCACGCGTCCGTTGCAGGAGACGCGGCCGACGCACTTCGGGCTGCCGAGGAACGCGGTGAGCCTGTCGGAGTCGCAGGTGCAGGGGGTCGAGGAGGACCTGGGGTACCGGTTGCCGGGCCCGTACCGCGCGTTTCTGAAGGCGGCGGCCGGGTGTGCGCCGGTGGGTGTGGCGCTCGACGCGGAGCTGGGGCTGCTGGTGGACCAGCCGTTCCTGACCGTCCGGGACGAGGCCGCGGTCAATGACCTGGTGTACGCGAACAAGTGCCTGCGGGACCATCTGACGAAGGACTACCTGGGTGTGGCCTTCGTCCAGGGCGGGATCCTGGCGCTGAAGGTGCGGGGCCCGGACGTCGGCTCGGTGTGGTTCTGCGCGTACGACGACGCGCGGGATCAGGACGGCTGGAGTGTCCAGGAGCGGGTGGAGCGGCTGCTGCTGCCGTGCGGCGAGGACTTCGACGCGTTCCTGCAGCGGTTGGCGGGCAGTCCGCCGGAGCTGGAGACCGTGGCGAATCTGATGGTGGACGGCGGTTTCGCGCGAGCGGTGCCGGTGCCCGAGCCGGGCGAGGGGTGAGCGACCGATGGTGACGTTCGCGCAGGCGCAGGAGCGCGCCGAGGAGTGGGTGAACGGCGATGTGCCCGCGTATCAGCACCGTGAGGTGCGGGTGCGGGAGTTCGAGCTGGGGTTCGTGGTGTGGGCGGAGGACCGCGAGGGCGGTGTCCGTGGCGACGGCGGGCGGCAGCGGCTGGTGATCGCGCGGGACAGCGGTGAGGTGACGCTGTGGCCCGGGCTGCCGGTGGGTGAGGTGATCCGCCGGTACGAGGAGGAGTACGGGGCGGCCGTGGTGCCGGCCCCGGCCGCCGACGGGCAGGCTCCGGAGCGGATCGATCTGAATCAGACCTCGTTCCTGCTGAGTCCGCCGGAGTGGTTGCAGGAGGCGGCGGACCGGCTGGGCATTCCGGACCGGCGCGCGGGTTCGGGTTCGACCTCGGGTTCGGGTTCGACTTCGGGTTCGGGTTCGGGTGCCGCTGCTTCCGCCGCTGCGGGCCCGGTCGCCGGTCCCGGCGCGGACGCCCCGGAGGCGGACGCGCCGGTGCCCGGTCCGGCGGAGCCCGCCGACGCTCCCGTCCCGGCCCGCTCCGGTGACGGTGACGGTGACGACGAGGCCCCGGCGGCGTCCGCCTGGCCGCCCGCGGGCGGCTCCCAGGGCGGTGGCGCGCCGGCCGCATCGCCGTCGTGGCCCGCCGCGGGCGGGGCGGATCACGAGCCGACGGCCAACGACGGGGTGCCCGCCTCGGCGTCCTCGGGCGGTGGCACCGGGTGGACGGACACCAGCAGGGACGGCGGGGACGACGTGTCCGTGCCGCTGCCGGCCACCGTGTTCGCGCCGCCGGTCTCGCCGGACCGGGCGGACACGCCTCCGCCGGTGGCGCCGGACGCGCCGACGGCGCTGATGGCGGGTGGCAGCCGGTTGCCGCCGACGGCCGTCTCCCCGGCGCTCTCCCCGCAGGCCGGCCCGGCCGGTCCGGGGCCGACGACCCCGCCCGGCACCCCGGCGGCGCCGCCCGCCGGTTCGACGCCGCCCCCCGGCGCCGCCGACATCGCCGACGCGGCCACCAGCAAGGCCGTCCTGCCGCCGCGCGGTGCGCGCGGCGGCGGTGGCGCGACCCCGCCGCCTCCGCCCGGGGCCCCGGGTACGCCCGGTGCGCGGCCGGGGGCGACGCCTCCGCCGTCGGGTCCGGGTGCGCCGGGTGCGCCGGCGGGCGGCTATCTGCCGACGCAGCTCACCCCGCAGTCCGGTCCGGGGGCGCCGCAGCCTCCGGGTCCCCCCGGTCCGCCGCCTGCCCCTGGCTCCACCCCGCCGCCCGTGCCGCAGGGTTCGACCCCGCCTCCGGGCGGTGTGCACCATGCCGCGACGATGCTGGCCGGGCCCGCGCAGACGGGTCCGGGTGCGCCGCAGCCTCCGGGTCCCCCCGGTCCGCCGCCTGCCCCTGGCTCCACCCCGCCGCCCGTGCCGCAGGGTTCGACCCCGCCTCCGGGCGGTGTGCACCATGCCGCGACGATGCTGGCCGGGCCCGCGCAGACGGGTCCGGGTGCGCCGCAGCCTCCGGGTCCGCCCGGTCCGCCGCCCGCGCCGGGTTCGACGCCGCCGCCGGGTGGGACCCCGCCTCCGGGCGCTGTGCACCACGCGGCGACGATGCTCGCCGGTCCGGCCCAGACGGGTCCGGGTGCGCCGCAGCCTCCGGGTCCGCCCGGTCCGCCGCCCGCGCCGGGTTCGACGCCGCCGCCCGGCGGGACCCCGTCCCCCGGCGGAGGTGTGCACCATGCCGCGACGATGCTCGCCGGCCCCTCGCCCGTGGGCCCCGGTGCGCCGCAGCCCCCCGGCCCGCCCGGGCCGCCGCCGGGTGCGCCCGGCGGGTACGGCTATCCGCAGCAGCCCTCCGGTGTGCCGACGGTCGGCCCCGGCTACCAGGCGGTGCTGCGCTACCGGGCGGCCGACGGTTCCGAGGCGCAGCTGATCCGGCGTTCGGCGCCGGGCACCCCGCACCCGGAGTGGCAGATCCTGCACGAGCTGCGGGCGATGAACGTGCCGCCGCAGCAGGTGCTGGAGCTGCACACCGAGCTGGAGTCCTGCGAGCTGCCGGGCGCGTACTGTGCGCGGATGATCCGTGAGACCTGGCCGCAGGCCCGGATCACGTCCATCGCCCCGTACGGCCGCGACCATGCCTCGCGTCAGCAGGGCATGCGGCAACTGCTGGCCCACCAGGGCGAGTTGCACCAGGTCGCGGACGGTCCGGCGCGTCCGGCGCCGGTGCGGGCGCCGCTGCCGCAGGTGCCGCCCGCGCCGCCGGTTCCGCCGGAGGGGGTGGCGCACGAGCTGGCCGCCGCGTTCGGTCCGCAGGGGCTGTGCCGCTTCGACCAGCGGGCCGTCTCGCGTCAGGGGGTGCCGGAGATCGTGGCGGCGACCCTGGTGTGGGCCGGGCTGCCGGGTGACTTCAACCCGTTCTTCTGGGCGCAGCCGGCCCAGCCGGTGGTGCCGACGCTGGCGGAGCTGGCGGCGCAGCGGCAGGTGCAGCCGGCCCCGGACGCGGGCTCGTACCTGGTGCTGGGCAGTGACTTCGGGCGGGCGATCTGCGTCCAGTACGGCACGGCGCACATCGTGGCCGTGCCGGTGGAGGCGGGTCCCGGCGGGCAGTCGGTGGCGCCGCAGTTCGTGAACACGGGTCTGCCGGAGTTCGTGCGCTGTATGGCGCTGCTCGGCCGGATGTGGCGGCTGCGGTTCGGGCTCACCCCGGAGCAGGCGGGCCGCTGGACGGTCGACTTCCAGGCGCAGTTGGCGGCGCTGGACCCGGCGGCGCTGTCCTCGCCGGAGAGCTGGTGGTCGGTGCTGCTGGAGCAGATGTGGGACGGCCTGCTGTGAGCTGACCCTCCGCGGGACAACAGACAACGGGCGGGCGTCCCGGCGGAGTTCACCGCCGGGGCGCGCCCGCCCGTCGTCGTTGCTCGTGCCCCGTGGCCGAAGGGCCGCTGGCACGTGTCAGGAGACCGGTTCCGGGTCGCGTCCGGGAGCCGGCACACCGGCCAGGATGGTCGGCTCGACCGCCTCGTAGCGCAGCCGCTCGGCGTCCCGGCCCCCGTCGCCCCCGCGGCGTTCGCCGAGGACGGTGCCGAACCAGCCGGCCAGGAAGCCGAGGGGCGCGGAGACCAGGCCGGTCGTGGTGTACGGGAACCAGGCGAAGTCGGCGTCGGGGAAGACCGCCCCGGGCGAGCCGGAGACCAGGGTGGTGCCGGTCATCAGCAGCAGGGCGGAGCCGGTGCCGGTGAGCAGGGTCCACAGGAGTCCGGAGCGCGAGTAGCGGCGCCAGAAGAGGCTGTAGACGAGGGCCGGGGCGACGGCGGAGGCGCCGATGCAGAAGGAGAGCATCAGCAGGGCCTGGAGGTTGAGGTGCCGGGCCCCGGCCGCGACCGCGAGGGCGACGAGTCCGACGCCGGCCGCCGCGCCGCGGGCGACGGCCATCTCGGCGGTGTGGGAGAGGCGTGCCCGGCGCAGCCCGTGCGCGACCAGGTCGTGCGCGAGGGTGTTGGCGCAGGCGAGGGTGATCCCGGCGACGGAGGCGAGCAGGGTGAGGAAGACGGCGGTGGCGACGGCCGTGAACAGCAGGGTCCCGGCCGCGCTGGGGTCGGTGCCCAGGACCGCCTGGGTGACCATCAGATAGGCGGTCTTGCCCTGGGGATCGCCCGCGACGAGGATCTCGCGGCCCACGAGTGCCGCCGCGCCGAAGCCGATGATCGCGATGAGCAGGCAGGTCACCACGACGGTGGAGACGGCCCAGGACATCGAGCGCCGTACGGCGGTGGCGTTCCGCGCGGTGAACATGCGCATGGTGATGTGCGGCAGGACGGCCGCGCCGAGGACGACGGTGAGCTGTGCGCTGATCATGTCGAGGCCGTCGCCGCCGAACTGGAGCCCCGCGGAGAGGTACGCCTCCCCGGCGCCGCTGCCGCGGGCGGCGGCGTCGAGCAGGGTGGGCAGGCTGAAGTCGAAGCGTTCGAGGACCAGGACGGCGACGGCGGTGGAGGCGCCGAGGAGGACGATCGTCTTGACGATCTGGATGAACGCGGTGCCCTTCATCCCGCCGATGGCCGCGTAGGCGATCATCAGCAGGCCGAGGAAGACGATGGCGCCCGTCTTGAAGCCGTCGGCGTGGAAGCCGAGGACGACGGCGAGCAGGTCGCCCGCGCCCGCGAGCTGGAAGATCACCAGCGGCAGCAGGGCGGTGAGGGTGACGGCGGCCGCGGTGATCCGGACGGCGGGGCCGGGGGAGCGCCGGGTGAGGACGTCGCCCATGGTGAACCGGCCCGCGTTCCGCAGGGGTTCGGCCAGCAGGAACATCATCAGGACCAGGGAGAGCACGGTGCTCAGGGTGAGCGAGAGGCCGTCGTAGCCGAGGAGGGCGACGATGCCGGCGGTGCCGAGGACGGTGCCGGCGGAGATGTAGTCGCCCGCGATGGCGAGGCCGCTCTGCACGGGGGAGAGGGAGCGGTAGCCGGTGTAGAACTCGCCGAGGTCGTCCCGGTCGGGTCCGGTCATCACGCAGAGCAGGAGCGTGACGGTGATGACGGCGATGAACGCCATCAGGGACAGGGTCTGGGCGTCGGAGCTGAATCCGGTGAGGCCGTTCATGCCCGGGCACCTCCGGTCGTGCGGCGGCGGGCGGGGCGGTCGGCCGCGGTGGGTGCGGTCCCGGCCGCCTCGGCCCGTTCGCGGACCTCCCGGGCGCGGGGGTCGACGCGGACGCGGGCGATGCGTTCGTAGACGGCGATGGCGGCGAGGGCGACGGGCAGCTGGATGAGCCCGAGCAGGACCCCGACGGTGAGGCCGCCGCTGACGGCGGTGGTCATCAGGCCGGGGGCGTAGGCGGAGAGCAGCAGGTAGAGGACGAAGTAGCCGAGCGCGGTGAGGGTGGAGACGCGGCGGAGCAGCTTGTAGGCGGAGCCGAGCCGCCGGATGCCCTCGCGGTCGCCGCGGCCGTGGCCGTCGCCGGGGGCGGCCCGGTGTCCGGGGCCGGGCGGCGGGCCCTGGCGGCCGGGTTCCGGGAAGGCGTCGCGGTGGTCCGTGGCGAAGTCGCGGTGGTCCGCGGTGAAGGGGTCGTACGCGGGCGCGCCGCCGGCCGGGGCGGTGTACGGGTCGTACGCGGGGGAGCCCCAGTCCATGGGGTCGCCCCAGGCGGGACTGGAGGGTCCGGTGGGGCCGGTGGGTCGGGTGGTGCCCGGGCCGTGGCCGGGCTGCCGGTGCCGTCCGTCGGTGCGGTTTCTCGGCGGTGGGGGTTCGGACAGGGGGTGGTGGTACGACATCGACGTGCTCCTTGCCGCCCAGCAGGGGACGGGTGCGGGTGGCGCTGAGTGGTCCGCGTACGTTACTCAGCGGTAGAGGATGTCGTAAGGGGTTACCGACCGTACGGTATGTCGTTTCGGTGACGATCCTGTGCGCCCGACCCCGCCCCCGACTCGCCCCGGCCGGTCCCGGCCCGGCGGGGGCGAGGAGGAGACGGCTCTCCACCCAGGGGTGGAGAGCCCTTAGGGGCGGCCCCCTATTTCTGCCCAGGGACCGTTCGTCCCGGCGGACGACGAGAAGCGAGGGGTCCTCTCCTTACGGTGGCTTTATGCCAGGGCGAAGGGCCGGGGCGCGGCGCCGGTCACGTGGAGGTGGGGAAAACCCCCGCACCGGGACTGCGCCGCGCACCAGCGATTTCCTCCGCCCCCGCAGGAAGACTTCGACATACGACGCAACGCGCGAAACGCCCGCGGCGGCACCTGTCCGTCCGCGTCGTCCACCGCATCCCAGAGCTAGGAGACCCACCGTGACCACGGCTGTGACCACCCCCTCGGACGGGGACATTTCAGGGCGGACGGCCGTCGCCGCGCGGGGACGGCAGGTCGTCAAGGCGTACGGGGCGGGGGAGACGCGGGTCGTCGCGCTCGACCACGTCGACGTCGACATCCGGCGCGGGCAGTTCACCGCGATCATGGGCCCGTCGGGTTCCGGCAAGTCGACGCTGATGCACTGCCTCGCCGGCCTCGACACCGTGACCTCCGGCCAGATCTTCGTCGACGACACCGAGATCACCGGCCTGAAGGACAAGAAGCTCACCCAGCTCCGCCGGGACCGGATCGGCTTCATCTTCCAGGCGTTCAACCTGCTGCCGACGCTGAACGCGCTGGAGAACATCACCCTCCCCATGGACATCGCCGGCCGGAAGCCCGACGTCGCCTGGCTGAACCGTGTCGTGGAGACGGTGGGCCTCGCGGACCGGCTGAAGCACCGGCCGGCGCAGCTCTCCGGCGGGCAGCAGCAGCGGGTCGCGGTCGCCCGCGCGCTGGCCGCCCGGCCCGAGATCATCTTCGGGGACGAGCCCACCGGCAACCTGGACTCCCGCGCCGGGGCCGAGGTCCTGGGCTTCCTGCGCCGCTCGGTCGACGAGCTGGGCCAGACCATCGTCATGGTCACCCACGACCCGGTCGCCGCCGCCTACGCGGACCGGGTCCTCTACCTCGCGGACGGCCGGATCGTGGACGAGATGGAGCGGCCCACCGCCGAGGCCGTCCTCGACCGCATGCGGCGCTTCTCCGGACCGGGCGCCGGCGGCCCGCAGCAGCCCGCCACCGGTCCCGGTGCCGCCGGGGGCTCCGCCACGGGTGCCGAGGGGCGCACGTCATGAGCGTCCTGAAGACCTCCCTGCGCAACTTCCTCGCCCACAAGGGCCGGATGGCGCTCTCCGCGGTGGCCGTGCTGCTGTCCGTCGCGTTCGTGTCGGGGACCCTGGTGTTCACCGACACGATGAACACCACCTTCGACAAGCTCTTCGCCGTCTCCTCGGCCGATGTCACCGTCGGCCCCGAGGAGTCCGGCGACGAGAACGACAACGGCATGCCGGCGACCGGCCGTCCTCAGACGCTGCCCGCCTCCCTCGTGGAGACGGTCCGCGCCGTGCCGGGCGTCGAGTCCGCCCAGGGCGCGGTCACCAGCCTGAGCGTGACCGTCGTGAACTCCGAGAACAAGAACATGGGGTCCACCACCGGCGCGCCCACCATCGCGGCCAACTGGACGGACCACGAGCTCAAGTCGATGAAGATCGCCTCCGGTCACGCCCCGCGCGGCCCCACCGAGGTGATGGTCGACGCGGACACGGCCGACAAGCACGGTCTGAAGCTGGGCGACGAGCTGCGCACCATCGCCGTCACCGGCGACTTCACCGCGAAGATCTCCGGCGTCGCCGCCTTCACGGTCACCAACCCCGGTGCCGCGGTCGTCTACTTCGACACCGCCACCGCCCAGCGTGAACTCCTCGGCGAGGAGGGGCTGTTCACCCAGGTCTACGTCACCGCCGCGCCCGGCGTCGCCGACGAGCGGCTGAAGAGCGACGTGGCCGCCGCGCTGGACGGCCCCTACACGCTCCAGACGGCGAAGGAGGCGGCCGACTCGGGCCGCGAGGAGATCGGTTCCTTCCTCGACGTGATGAAGTACGCGATGCTCGGCTTCGCCGGGATCGCGCTGCTCGTCGGCGTCTTCCTCATCGTCAACACCTTCTCCATGCTGGTCGCCCAGCGCACCCGTGAGATCGGCCTGATGCGGGCCATCGGCTCCAGCCGCAAGCAGGTCAACCGCTCGGTGCTGATCGAGGCGGTGCTCCTCGGGGTCGTCGGCTCGATCGCCGGTGTCGCCGCCGGGGTGGGGCTGGCCGTGGGGCTGATGGAGCTGATGTCCGCGGTCGGCATGAACCTGTCCACGGACGACCTCACGGTGAAGTGGACGACTCCGGTGGTCGGGCTGGTGCTCGGCGTCGTCGTCACCGTCGTCGCCGCCTATCTGCCCGCGCGGCGGGCCGGCAAGGTCTCCCCGATGGCCGCCCTGCGGGACGCGGGGACCCCGGCGGACGGGCGCGCGGGGAAGATCCGCGGCGCGATCGGCGGGGTGCTGACCCTGGTGGGCGCGGCGGCCCTGTACACGGCGACGCAGGCGGAGAAGGCGTCCGAGGGCTCGGCCTTCCTCGGCCTCGGCGTGCTGTTCACACTGATCGGCTTCGTGGTCGTCGGACCGGTGCTCGCGGGTGTCGTGGTCCGGGTCATCGGCGCCGTGGTCCTGCGGGTCTTCGGGCCGGTCGGGCGGATGGCGGAGCGCAACGCGCTGCGCAACCCGCGCCGTACGGGCGCCACCGGCGCGGCGCTGATGATCGGACTGGCGCTGGTCGCCTGTCTGTCGGTGGTCGGCTCCTCGATGGTCGCCTCCGCGACGGAGGAGCTGGACAAGTCGGTCGGCGCGGACTTCATCGTCCAGTCCGCCGCGAACGACGGCGCGCCGATCGTGCCGAAGGCGCAGCAGGCGCTGGAGGGCACGCCGGGCATCGCGCACGTCACCGAGTACCGCGTCCTCCCGGTGAAGCTCACCGCCCCGGGCGGCACGGCGGAGAAGGAGCACCTGGTCGCCGCGGACCCGACCTACGCGCAGGACCTGCGGCGCGAGACCACGGCGGGCGCGCTGCCCGCCGCGTACGGGAAGAACGCGATGTCGGTCGGCTCCGACTACGCGGAGAAGCACGGGGTGAAGGTCGGCGACACCATGAAGGTGGAGTTCGGGGGCGGGAAGACCGCGGAGCTGAGGGTCGCCGCGATCACCTCGGACGACACCAATGTCGACAAGGGCTCGATGTACACCAACATCACCACGGCCCAGGAGTACGTCCCGGCGGACCGGATGCCCGCGAACATGATCATGTTCGCCAAGGCGGAGGAGGGCCAGGAGAAGGAGGCGTACGCCTCGCTCAAGGAGTCGCTGGCCGCGTACCCGCAGTACACGGTGCAGAACCAGACCGACTTCAAGCAGGATCTGAAGGACCAGATCGGCCAGCTGCTGAACATCGTCTACGGCCTGCTGGCGCTCGCGATCGTGGTCGCCGTCCTCGGTGTCGTGAACACCCTGGCGCTGTCGGTGGTGGAGCGGACGCGGGAGATCGGCCTGATGCGCGCGATCGGCCTCTCGCGCCGCCAGCTGCGCCGCATGATCCGCCTGGAGTCCGTGGTCATCGCCCTCTTCGGCGCGCTGCTCGGCCTCGGACTGGGCATGGGCTGGGGCACGGCGGCGCAGAAGCTGCTGGCGCTGGAGGGCCTGGGGGTCCTGGAGATCCCGTGGCCGACGATCACCGCGGTGTTCATCGGCTCGGCGTTCGTGGGCCTCTTCGCCGCGCTGGTACCGGCGTTCCGCGCGGGCCGCATGAACGTCCTGAACGCGATCGCCACGGAGTAGCCCCCGGGGCCCGCACCCCGGGCCCCGCCCCGACCCGGGCACGGGGGTCCCGGGCCGGGCCGAACCCCGGCCGGGGGTCCGCACGGACCCCCGCGCCGGGGCGCGCGTGCGCGTGGGGCCCGCCCTTCGGGCCGGACCGGCCGGGCCCGGGCCCACTCCGCCCCGTCGCCCCCGGCCCCGCCTCGGCCGGGGTGCGCCCGTGCGCGAAGCTGCGCTCACCCGGGCCGGGGGCGCGTGCCCCCGCCGGGGCGTGCGTCGCGCCCGGCCCCGCCGGGCGCGAGCCCGGGCGGCGGCCCCGACCCCACCCCCGCGCATCCGCGCGGACACCCGCGGACCCGCGCGGGTGTCGGAGGGACGTCGTAGGGTGGGGACCCCCGGCCCGTGAGACGTGTCGGGTCCTTCGCGTTGCACACCCCCCTCGCTCACCTCGCTTTCTGGACGGGAAACCCATGAGCCTGCACGGTCTCCTCGACGCCGTCGTCCGTGATCCGGCACTCGCCGGTGCGGTCAAGGCGGCCGCGGACGGTCACCGCACGGATGTCGATCTGGTGGGGCCGCCCGCCGCGCGGCCCTTCGCCGTGGCCGCGCTCGCCCGGGAGACCGGTCGCACGGTGCTCGCCGTCACCGCCACCGGCCGGGAGGCCGAGGACCTGGCCGCCGCGCTGCGCTCGCTCCTCCCCGGGGACGGGGTCGTCGAGTACCCGTCCTGGGAGACCCTGCCACACGAGCGGCTCTCGCCCCGCTCCGACACCGTCGGCCGCCGCCTCGCCGTGCTGCGCCGCCTCGCCCACCCGTCCGCCGACGACCCGGCCGCCGGGCCGGTGAGCGTCGTCGTCGCCCCCATCCGCTCCGTGCTCCAGCCGCAGGTCAAGGGCCTGGGCGACCTGGAGCCCGTCGCCCTGCGCACCGGACAGCAGGCGGACCTGGCGCAGATCGTGGACGGCCTCGCGGCCGCCGCGTACTCCCGGGTCGAACTGGTCGAGAAGCGCGGCGAGTTCGCCGTGCGCGGCGGCATCCTCGATGTGTTCCCGCCCACCGAGGAGCACCCCCTGCGGGTGGAGTTCTGGGGCGACGACGTCGAGGAGATCCGTTACTTCAAGGTGGCCGACCAGCGGTCCCTGGAGGTCGCCGAGCACGGGCTGTGGGCGCCGCCCTGCCGGGAGCTGCTGCTCACCGACGAGGTGCGCCGCCGGGCCGCCGCGCTCGCCGAGGCCCACCCCGAGCTGGGCGAACTCCTCGGGAAGATCGCCGAGGGGATCGCCGTCGAGGGCATGGAGTCCCTCGCGCCCGTCCTCGTCGACGAGATGGAGCTGCTGCTCGACGTGCTCCCCGAGGGCGCCATGGCCCTGGTCTGCGACCCGGAGCGGGTGCGCACCCGGGCCGCCGACCTGGTGGCGACCAGTCAGGAGTTCCTCCAGGCGTCCTGGGCGGCGACGGCCGGCGGGGGCGAGGCCCCGATCGACGTCGGCGCGGCCTCCCTGCGGGGCATCGCGGACGTCCGCGACCGGGCCCGCGAACTCGGCGTGATGTGGTGGTCGGTGTCCCCGTTCGCGGTGGACGAGGAGCTGGCCGAGGACACCGTCACCCTCGGCATGCACGCCCCCGAGACCTACCGCGGCGACACCGCCCGGGCGCTGGCCGACACCAAGGGCTGGCTCGCGGACGGCTGGCGCACGGTCTACGTCACCGAGGCGCACGGCCCCGCCTCCCGCACCGTCGAGGTGCTCGGCGGGGAGGGCATCGCCGCCCGGCTGACCGCCGACCTGACCGCGATCGAGCCCTCCGTTGTGCATGTCGCCTGCGGCTCCATCGACCACGGCTTCGTGGACCCGGCGCTGAAGCTGGCCGTGCTCACCGAGACCGACCTGTCCGGGCAGAAGGCGGCCGGCAAGGACGGGCAGCGGATGCCCACCCGCCGCCGCAAGACGATCGACCCGCTGACCCTGGAGGCCGGCGACTACATCGTCCACGAGCAGCACGGCGTCGGCCGCTACATCGAGATGGTGCAGCGCACCGTGCAGGGCGCCACCCGCGAGTACCTGCTCGTCGAGTACGCGCCCGCCAAGCGCGGCCAGCCCGGCGACCGGCTCTACATCCCCACCGACCAGCTGGAGCAGGTCACCAAGTACGTGGGCGGCGAGGCCCCCACCCTGCACCGGCTCGGCGGCGCGGACTGGACGAAGACCAAGGCGCGCGCCAAGAAGGCGGTCAAGGAGATCGCCGCCGACCTGATCAAGCTGTACTCGGCGCGGATGGCCGCCCCCGGCCACGCCTTCGGCCCGGACACCCCCTGGCAGCGGGAGCTGGAGGACGCCTTCCCGTACGCGGAGACCCCCGACCAGCTCTCCACCATCGCCGAGGTCAAGGAGGACATGGAGAAGACGGTCCCGATGGACCGCCTGATCTGCGGCGACGTGGGCTACGGCAAGACCGAGATCGCGGTGCGGGCCGCGTTCAAGGCCGTCCAGGACGGCAAGCAGGTCGCCGTCCTCGTCCCCACGACCCTGCTGGTGCAGCAGCACTACGGCACCTTCACCGAGCGGTACTCCCAGTTCCCCGTGGTCACCCGGGCGCTCTCCCGCTTCCAGTCGGACGCGGAGGCCAAGGCGACCCTGGAGGGGCTGCGGGACGGCTCGGTCGACATCGTCATCGGCACCCACCGCCTGTTCTCCTCGGAGACCAAGTTCAAGGACCTGGGCCTGGTCGTGGTCGACGAGGAGCAGCGCTTCGGTGTGGAGCACAAGGAGCAGCTGAAGAAGCTCCGGGCGAACGTGGATGTGCTGACCATGTCCGCCACGCCCATCCCGCGCACCCTGGAGATGGCGGTCACCGGCATCCGCGAGATGTCCACCATCACCACCCCGCCGGAGGAGCGGCACCCGGTGCTGACCTTCGTCGGCCCGTACGAGGAGAAGCAGATCGGCGCCGCGATCCGGCGTGAACTGCTGCGCGAGGGCCAGGTCTTCTACATCCACAACCGGGTCGAGTCCATCGACCGGGCGGCGGCCCGGCTGCGGGACATCGTGCCGGAGGCGCGGATCGCGACCGCGCACGGCCAGATGTCCGAACAGGCCCTGGAGCAGGTCGTGGTGGACTTCTGGGAGAAGAAGTTCGATGTGCTGGTCTCCACCACGATCGTGGAGTCCGGTATCGACATCTCCAACGCCAACACCCTGATCGTGGAGCGCGGTGACAACTTCGGCCTCTCCCAGCTCCACCAGCTGCGCGGCCGGGTCGGCCGGGGCCGGGAGCGGGGGTACGCGTACTTCCTGTACCCGCCGGAGAAGCCGCTCACCGAGACCGCGCACGAACGTCTCGCCACCATCGCGCAGCACACCGAGATGGGCGCGGGCATGTATGTCGCCATGAAGGACCTGGAGATCCGGGGCGCGGGCAATCTGCTGGGCGGCGAGCAGTCCGGGCACATCGCGGGCGTCGGCTTCGACCTCTATGTGCGGATGGTCGGGGAGGCGGTGGCGGACTACCGGGCCTCGCTGGAGGGCGGGGTGGAGGAGGAGCCGCCGCTGGAGGTCAAGATCGAGCTGCCCGTGGACGCGCATGTCCCGCACGACTACGCGCCGGGCGAGCGGCTGCGCCTCCAGGCGTACCGGGCCATCGCCTCGGCGAACTCGGAGGAGGACATCCGGGCCGTCCGCGAGGAGCTGACGGACCGCTACGGAAAGCTGCCGGAGCCGGTGGAGAACCTGCTCCTGGTGGCCGGGCTGCGGATGCTGGCGCGGGCCTGCGGGGTGGGCGAGATCGTGCTCCAGGGGTCCAACATCCGCTTCGCGCCGGTGGAGTTGCGGGAATCGCAGGAGCTGCGGCTGAAGCGGCTGCACCCGCGTACGGTGATCAAGCCGGCGGTGCACCAGATCCTGGTGCCGCGGCCGACCACCGGGAAGATCGGCGGCAAGCCGGTCGTCGGCCGGGAACTGCTGGCGTGGACGGGCGAGTTCCTGACCACCATCCTCGGCTCCTGACCGCCGTCCTCGGCTTCCTGGCCCGATGACCGGCTGACCTGCTGCCCCGCCGGCCGGTGACCGCCGTGCGCGGGCCGCGTACGGTATGGGCGTGACGGGACGCGGAAGAGTCAGGGGCGGGGCGGCGGCGCTCCTCGCGGCGGTGGTGCTGCTCACCGGCTGCGAGGAGCTGGGCCGGGGCGACGGCGCGGCGGGGCCGGCGGACGACGGCGGGGGAGCGGCGTCGGCGTCCGGCACCAGCCCCTTCGCCAACCCGGAGGGCACCGAGCCGGGCCTCGGCGCCCTCGCCGGGGAGAAGGACCGGGCCCGGGCCCGGGAGCTGATCGGCCGCGTCGCCACCAAGGGACGCGGCCCGAAGACCGGTTACGACCGGGACGAGTTCGGCTACGCGTGGATGGACACGGCGGACGGGGTGGCCTTCGCCCGCAACGGCTGCGACACCCGCAACGACCTGCTGGCCCGCGACGGCGCCGACCTCGCCCACCGCTCCGGATCGGACTGTGTGGTCGTGGCGATGACCCTGTACGACCCGTACACCGGCAAGGACATCGCCTGGAAGAAGGCGAAGGCGGCCGAGGTGCAGATAGACCATGTGGTGCCGCTGTCGTACGGCTGGCAGATGGGCGCGGCCCGCTGGGACGACGCCAAGCGCCGCCGGCTCGCGAACGACCCGCTCAATCTGCTCCCGGTCGACGGCCGGACCAACTCCGCGAAGAGCGACTCCGGTCCGGCCTCCTGGCTGCCGCCGAACAAGGCGATCCGCTGCTCCTACGCGGTGCGCTTCGCGCAGGTGGCCCTGAAGTACGAACTGCCGGTCACCGGGCCGGACAAGGAGACGATGCTGCGGCAGTGCGGCGGCTGAGCCGCCGGAACCCCGCCCGCGCACAGCGGTGCGGGCCGCCCTCGTGGACGGCCCGCACCTTCCCCCCTCGGGCAGTTCAGAGCTTCAGCTCCCACTGCGAGGCGTCGTAGTCGATACCCGGGGTGACCTCGACGGTCATCGTCTTGGCACCGGACGGGACGTCGAAGGCGTAGGTCACGGTCGCCTTCTTGCCGGGCAGGATCGTGCCGCTGAAGCCCTGGCCGACCTTCTCGTCGAAGATCTGCTCGGCGGTGGTGCCGTCCGCGCCCGCGCGGGCCTCGGCGATCACCAGGGAGGCGTCGAACTTCTCCTTGCCCGCGTTGTCGATCTCGACGGTGACCTGGTAGCTCTTGTTGCCCTTGGTGTGGCCGATCGCGAACTCGCTCGGCGTGTAGGTGCGCGGGGCGGAGACCGTCACCGTGAGGTCGTCGTCGTAGACCACGCCGTCCCCGGCCTCAAGGGCCTCGTCCACCGCGCCCTTGTCGTCGCCCGCCGTGTCCGCGGGGGCGTCGGCGCCCTTGTCCGCGTCCCCGGCCGCCTTGTCCTTCGGGGCCGGCTTCTTGGGGGCGGACTCCTCGATCGACTTGTTGACCTCGTCCACCGCGTCCTTCACCGCCGTCACGGTCACCACACCCATCACCGCGCTCACGATCAGCGCCAGACCGCCCAGCACGGTGCCGGCGATCGTGACGCCCTTGTTGGTGGCCTGGCCGCGCTTGGTGCGGCCGAGGCCGACGAGGCCGAGGATCAGGGCGAGCAGGCCCAGGATCCCGCCGAGCCAGAACAGGAACGGGACGATGCCCAGGATCAGGCCGATGATGCCGAGGACGAGGGCGGCGGTGCCGAGGCCGTTGCGCGGCGGCTGCTGCGGTGTGAACGGCGCGGGGCCCGCGCCGGGGCCGAAGCCCGGTTCGCCGGGCCCGTACTGCTGCGTGCTCTGAGACATGGCTGTATCCCCCCGGGGACATGTAGGGATCACGTAAACGAGATCCGCTTTCGATGGGTCAATAAGAGCAGAGCCTGTGAACCGAGTCAACACAAGAATCTTTGGCGGGGTGATGTCATGCTGTGAAGGGTGGCGTCCCGCCGGGCCGCTAGGATCGCCATCACAGCAGCGTGACGACCGCGACCACGTGACTACCTGTCGGCCCGTCGAGGGGGAACTCGGATGCCGGAGAACGCAGCAGAGGTGACCGCCGCCGGGATCGCCCGCCTGGCGGGGGTCGGCCGTGCCGCCGTGAGCAACTGGCGCCGCAGACACGCCGACTTCCCCAGACCCGTGGGCGGCACCGAGACCAGCCCCTCCTTCGCCCTGGCCGAGGTCGAACGCTGGCTGCGCGAGCAGGGCAAGCTCGCCGAGGTGCCCTTGCGCGAGCGGGTGTGGCAGCAGCTCACCGCCCACCCCGCCGGCGCCGTCACCGCGCTGACGCAGGCCGGCTGCGCCCTCCTCGCCGTCCACGACCGCCCGGCCCGCTGGGCCGCGGCCGCCGCCGTCCCCGACGAGCGGCTGGCCGCCGCGCTGCCGCCCGTCCTCGCCGAGACCCTGGCCGCCCGGTTCGGCGAACCGGGGCCCGTACCGGCCCCCGGCGCGGACGAACTTGCCCCCTCCACCGCCCTGTTGCGGGGCGTCACCGAACTCGCGGCCCAGACCGGCGCCCGGGGGGCCTTCGAGTTCCTCCTCGGCCGCCATCTCGACGCCAACCCCCGGCAGTACACCCTCACCCCGCCCGAACCCGCCGAGCTGATGGCCGCCCTGGCCGGCGCGGGCGGCACCGTGCTCGACCCCGCCGCCGGCACCGGCGCCCTGCTGCGCGCCGCCGAGCGCCCCGACGCCGTCTACGCCCAGGACGCCGACCCCGACCTCACCGCCCTCGCCGCCCTCCGCCTCGCCCTGCACGGTGACGCCCCCGTGCACGCCGCCGCCGGGGACGCCCTGCGCGCCGACGCCCACCCGAACCTCACGGCGGACGCGGTCCTGTGCCACCCGCCGTTCAACGAACGCCACTGGGGCCACGAGGAACTGGCCTACGACCCCCGCTGGGAGTACGGCCTCCCCGCCCGCACCGAGTCCGAACTCGCCTGGGTCCAGCACGCCCTGGCCCGGCTCCGCCCCGGCGGCACCGCCGTCCTGCTGATGCCTCCCGCCGCCGCCTCCCGGCGCTCCGGCCGCCGCGTCCGCGCCGGGCTGCTGCGCCGCGGCGCCCTGCGCGCCGTCGTCGCCCTCCCCGCGGGCGCCGCCCCGCCCTACGGCATCCCCCTCCACCTCTGGGTGCTGCGCCGCCCCGCCCCGGGGGACCGGCCCGCGCCCGAACTCCTCGTCGTCGACACCGCGGCAGGCGCCGACGGCACCCCCGGCGCGACCCCCGGCGGCCGGGACCGCATCGACTGGACGGCCCTGCGCACCACCGTTCTCGACGCGTGGCGCGCCGTCGAGGGGCACGGCACCGTCGAGGAGACCCCCGGAGTCAGCCGGTCCGTGCCCGTCATCGAACTCCTCGACGACGACGTGGACCTGGCCCCCGCCCGCCATCTGCCGCCCCCGGCGGCGGCCGGCGGCACCGCCGAACTCGTCCGGGTGCGCGACCGCCTGACCCGCACCCTGGGCCGGGCCGCCGAACTGACCCCGCCGCCCGCGCGCCCCGCCCCGCCCGAGGGCCCGCTGCCCTGGCCGTCCACCACCGTCGGCGAACTCGCCCGCGCCGGGGCCCTCGTGCTGCGGGCCGGCGGCCCGGGGACGGCCCCGCCCGGCGACGCCGTCCCCGTCCTCACCGAGCAGGACGTCCTGGCCGGCCGCGAACCCTCCGGCACCCTGCCCGAGGGGGACGGGGAGGAGGAGGCCGTCCTGGTGGCGGCCGGTGACGTGATCGTGCCCGTGCTCGGCGCCGGAACCGTCGTCCGGGTCGCGGACGAGACCCTCGCGGGCGCCGCCCTCGGCCGCAACCTCCAGCTCCTGCGCCCCGACCCGGCCGCCCTGGACCCCTGGTTCCTCGCCGGGTTCCTGCGCGGCAGCACCAACCAGCGCCAGGCGAGCAGCTACGCCTCCACCGCCACCCGGCTCGACGTCCGCCGCCTCCAGCTGCCCCGGCTGCCCCTCGCCGACCAGCGGCGCTACGGCGAACGCTTCCGCGCGCTGGGCGAGTTCGAGGACGCGCTGCGCCTCGCGGGACGCCTCGGCGAGCAACTCGTCCAGGGCCTCTGCGACGGGCTGACGGACGGCCGCGTCCTCCCCGGGTGACCCGGTCCCGGGGGCCCGCGTGAGCGGACCGCCGCCCTCCGGGAGCCGCCCCCGAGGGCCGGTCCGGCGTCCGTTCCGTACAACCCGCAGCCGCCCGACGGTGTCGGTGTATACGCTTCACCCCGCCGACCGGTGTTCCCCGGCCCGGCGCACCGGTTCACCGCCACCCCAGGCACCACAGGCACCCCAGGAGCAGGACATGCACGGCCCCGGCTTCGCGCCGCCGCAGCCCCGGCGCCCCTCGACCGCGCTGCTCGTCGTCGTGCGCGTCGTCCTCGTGGCGCTGGCGCTGGTCAGCTTCGGGTTCCTGGCGTGGGGGGCGCTGCTGCGGCTGGCCGCCGTGCGCCGCCGCCCCCTGGACTGGGTGCTGTTCACGCTCTCCCTGGTCCTCGCGGTGGTCGCGGTGGCGATGATCGGCGCGTTCGGGGCCCCGGCCGACGCGAACCCCAACGCCGTGGACTTCGTCTTCATCTTCCTGATGCTCGGTCTCGCGGTCGGCGGCTCGGTGCACTACCTGATCGCCGAGATCCGCCACTACCAGGCGCCGCCCGCGGTGGCCGGCTGGGCGGGGCCCGCGCCGACCGGTTCGCCGTACGGGCCGACGATCCCGACCCCGGGCCCGTTCACCGCCCGCACCCCCGGCTACGGCTACCCGGCGCCCCCGCGGCAGACACCGCCCCCGCAGCGGCACACGCCCCCGCCGCAGCACACCCCGCCCCCGGGCACCACCCCGCACCCCGGCTCCGGCATACCCGGCCCCGCCCACATCCCGGCCGGCCCCGGCACCCCGCAGCCCGGCACCCCCGGGACCGGCCCCGGCCCCGAGCGCCCCAAGGCCCGGATCGACCAGGTGCGCGCCGAACTCGACGAGCTGAGCGACCTCCTGCGCGGCGGCGACCAGCCGGGCGGCGGCGGCCGGGACGGCGGGCCGGGTGACCGGAACGGCGACCGGGACGGCGGCCGGTGAGCGGGCGCGTCGTCGCCGGCCGCTACGAACTCTCCGCACTGATCGGCCAGGGCGGCATGGGCCAGGTCTGGGCCGCCTACGACCAGCGCCTCGACCGGCGGGTGGCCGTCAAGCTGCTGCGCCCCGACCACATGGCCGCCGCCACCGCCGCCGACGAGATGCGCCGCCGCTTCGTACGCGAGTGCCGGGTCACCGCCCAGGTCAGCCACCCCGGCCTGGTCACCGTGCACGACGCGGGCAGCGACGACGACGACCTGTACCTGGTGATGCAGTACGTCGACGGCGCCGACCTGGCCGACCACCTCGCCGAACACGACCCCTACCCGTGGGAGTGGGCCGTCTCGGTCGCCGCCCAGCTGTGCGCGGTCCTCGGCGCCGTCCACGCGGTGCCGATCGTCCACCGGGACCTCAAGCCCCGCAATGTGATGGTGAAGCCCGACGGCACGGTCACCGTCCTCGACCTCGGCGTCGCCTCCGTCATCGACACCGACACCACCCGCCTCACCCACACCGGCTCCCCCATCGGCAGCCCCGCCTATATGGCCCCCGAGCAGGCGATGGGCGGCGCGGTCGGCCCCTACACCGACCTCTACGCCCTCGGCGTGGTCCTCCACGAACTCCTCAGCGGGAACGTGCCGTTCGCCGGCTCCACCGTCCTCGGCGTCCTCCACCGCCACCTCTACGAGCCCCCGGTGCCCGTGCGCCAGGCCCGCCCCGAGGTGCCCGAGGCGCTGGAGGCCCTGGTGCTGCGGCTGCTCGCCAAGGACCCGCAGCACCGCCCGTCCGGCGCGCAGGAGGTGTACGAGGCGCTGGCCCCGCTGCTGCCCGCGCGCGGCGCGCCCGCCGGGCCGCTCGACCCCACCCGCCCCTTCCTGCGCCCCCACGCCCCCTGGCCGGACCGGGCGGGCGCCCCGCCGCCCCCGGCCGTGCCCCCGGTGCCGGCCACCGCGCCCCGGCCCGATGTCGCCGCCGCCGTCGACGAGGTCAAGCGCCTGCTCGGGGAGGGCGGCATCACCCAGGCCGTGGACATCCTCGGACGCATCCTCCCGGCCGCCGCCGAGGAGCACGGCGAGCGCTCGCCCGTGGTCCGCATCCTGCGCAAGCAGTACGCGGCGACCCTGATGGACGACGGCCAGTACCGCCGCGCCCTGCCCGAGCTGCGCCGCCTCGCCGACGACCGCACCGCCGAGGCGGGCCCGGCCGACCCCCAGACCCTCCAGTACCGGCACGACGCCGCCCAGTGCCTGGAGCAGCTCGGCGAACCGGCCGCCGCCCTCGCCGAGTTCCGGGCCGTGCTGCCGCACTACGAGCGGACCGACCGGGACCGGGCCTTCCAGGTCCGCCACCGCATCGGGCACCTGCTCCTCGCGGTCGGCGACCACACCGGCGCCTGGCACCAGTTCCAGTCCCTGCTCTACGACGCGGAACGGGCGTACGGGCCCTACCACCAGCTCCCGGTGGAGCTGCGGCGCGCGCTGGAGCGGCAGCAGCGGTTCCGCCCCTGACACGGCCCCCGGCGCGGACCGCCGGACCCGGTGCGCGCCGGGCCCGGCGCGCGGATGTGCCACCCTTGCCCGTGGTGAAGGCGAACGACGCCGGCCTTCCCCCGCGCGAACGGCGCGCACGACGGGTACGACAGGGCAGTGCCAGGGCAGTGCAGGGAACGGGCGCGCGGAACGGGCAGGGCGATGACCACACGCGGCCAGATCATCCGCTTCGTCGCGGTCGGCGCGGTGAACACCGGGGTGTACTACGGCCTCTACCGGGCGCTGCTGACGGCCCTGCCGTACGTGGCCGCGCACATCGCCGCCTTCACCCTCTCCATGGTGGTGTCCTTCTTCCTGACCTCGTACGTCACCTACCGCACCCGGCCCACCTGGCGGAAGTTCCTGCTGTTCCCGCTGAGCAACGCGGCGAACTTCGTGATCACGACCGCGGGCGTCTACCTCCTGGTGGACGTGCTCGGCCTGGCCAGCACCTACGCGCCGCTGCTCGCGGCGGCGGCCGCGATCCCGGTGACCTTCCTGGTCTCCCGCCTGATCATGCTCGGCCCGGCCGCCCGCCGGACCGTGCCGCCGCCCGCCCCGGCGCCCCGCGCCCCGGAACGGGAGCGCACCCCGGTCGGCTGACGGCCACCCCGCCGTCCCCGCCCGCCCTCAGCGCAGCCGGCGGGCCACCTTCCGCACCACCGGGTTGCTCCGCAGCGCCGCTCCGCGTACCGGCTCCGGCGCGCCCGGCAGGCTCAGCGCGGCCAGCCTGCGCCGCTTGAACCAGCGGGTCAGCCGCTCCCGGGGCAGCGAGGCCAGCAGCGCGGCCGCCTCCTCCCGCAGCCCCGGGTGGGCCTGCGACTGCATGCAGTACCCGACCGCGCGCACCAGTGCCCCCACGTCCGCCGTGAGGTCCACCGGCCGCCCCGCCCGCTCCCGGTCGCCCACCTCGGGCACCAGCGCGTCGACCAGCGTCAGCGGCACCCGGTTGCTGTTCTGGTACGGCGCGATCCGCTCCAGCAGCAGTTCGGTGCCCACCCGGGCCGCCGGGATGCCGTAGAACGCCGCCGCCGTGATCATCGCCGTCGAGAAGCAGCCCACCACCAGCTCGGGCCGGGCCCGCTCGTACAGGGTCTCCGCCAGCACCGGGGCGCGCAGGACGTGCAGGGAGACGTCGAGCTCCGCCGCCAGCTCCTCCAGCGCGCGGGTGGAGTCCGCCGGGGCGCTGGGGTGCGGCTTGAAGGTGACCGTGCGGTGGCCGAGGGCGGCGGCGCCGCGCAGCATCCGCAGATGCAGCTCCTCCTCCTCGTCCCGGGTGATCAGCTCCAGCGCGGACAGGTACTGGCCCAGCAGCAGCGCCGTGGAGCGCTGCCCGCCCGTCTCGGCCGCCGCGCCGATCCCGGCGAGCACCGCCCGGAACTCCGCGTCGGGGACGGCGACCGGCGCCACGCCGTACTCCGCGAGCAGCAGGGGCCGCAGTCCGGGCACCAGGTCGAGGTGGATCAGCCGCCGGACCCGGCTGCTCAGCGGCAGCGGGAGGTGGTTGCGGGTCGGGCCGTAGCTCATCAGCCCGTCCGCGTACACGTCGACCGGGCTGTCCGCGAAGATCGTGGCGATCGCGCGGGAGGGGTTGGCCTGGATGGACTCGCAGGCGATCTCGACCCGCTCGTCCCCGAGGTCCCAGGCGAGCCGCAGGCTCCGCTCCCACAGGACCGCGTCCTGGGCGCGCGGCGACCAGCCGGCCGGGTGGTGGGGCCGGATCGTCTCGTTCCAGGAGCGGACCTCGTCGAACTCCCCGCGCAGGGCGTCGAATCCGGACATCCGGTCCAGCGGGACGCCCACCTCCGGGGCGGCCGAGGTGTCGCTCACCAGCAGAATTCGGCGGTTGCCCGCGCGCGTCCCGAAGAGCCCGGCGCGCAGCGCGGCGGTGACGGTGGCCGCGGCGTACTGGGTGGCGGCGCAGAAGATCTGGACGGTCATGCCGCGGCCTTCCGGACGAGGGCGCGCCGTTCGTCGTCGAGCCCGGTCAGGGCCCGCTCCAGTTCGGCGGCGGGGATCCGCCGGAGGGCGCCGGCGGTGCGGGTCATCAGTTCCCGGGCGACCGGGCGGCTGAAGCGGCGCCGGTCGCGGAGCTGGTGGGCGATCACGGCGCAGTAGCTGCGGACCGCCTTCGGCAGCAGCGCCTCGTGTTCCGGGTCGTCCGCGAGTTCGTCCAGGACCTGGTCGAAGGCCCGGACGAAGTCCAGCTGGCGCACGTCCCCGATCTGGGTGAGGGAGGTCGCCACCCCGCGCCGGTAGAAGATCCGGTGCTGGGAGACCACGGCGTACGACTCGGCCCTGCGGTGCAACTGCCAGATCCAGGGCCGGTCCTCCGCCGTGCGCAGCCCGTCGGTGAAGCGCAGCAGGCCCTGGTCGAGAAGGCGGGCGTCGTAGATCCCGGCCCAGGCGTACGGGTAGTCGACCATGCTCGACTCGTCGACGGGGAGGATCGAGGAGCGCGGGTCGAGGGGCACGTCCCGGCGGCCCTCGGGGGCGCGCTGGAGGGTGCGCCGGGTGCCGGTCGCCTGGACGTGGTCGGTGCGCACGAAGTCGACGCCGAGCCGGCCGATCGCCTCGACCAGCGCGGGGAGATGGCCCGGGCCCAGCCAGTCGTCCCCGTCGAGGAAGGTCAGATACCGCCCTCTCGCCCGGTCGATGCCGGTGTTGCGGGCCGAGGCGAGGCCCCGGTTCTCGTCGTGGCGGACGACGGTGCTGTGCGGGAGCCGGGCGGTGAGCGCGGTCAGGGCCTCGAAGGTGTCGTCGGTGGAGCGGTCCTCGACGAAGACGAACTCGAAGTCCTCGCGCGCGTTGTTCACCAGGCCCGCCACGGTCTCGGCGACGTACGCCGAGACGTTGTAGCAGGGGACGATGACGGAGAGCGTGGTCACCGGGCGAGGGTAGGGCGGCCCGGGGGAGGGGCCGCTGACGCGCGCGTGAGCGGCGGGTGAACGCCGGATGAGCGTCGGGGTGCCGATGCCCGTGCCCCGCCGCACGGGGTGTGCGGGGCACCGCATCCGTACCCCTCGGCGAATCGTTTGGCGAACCAGTGGCCTGCGCCACTCCGACTGCCTACCATCGATCACCGCAAGGCTTTGTGCACCGATGCACAAACTCTCCCCGGGAGGCTCCTTTGCACCGCCGCCGTCGCACCGCGCTCACCCTCACCGCGGCCCTCGCCGCCGCCGTCCCCCTCCTCGCCGCCTGCGGGAACGAGGCCCACCCCGGCGCCGCCGCCGTCGTCGGCGGGGAGCGGATCGAGGTGTCCACCGTGCAGGCGCAGGTGCGGGACGTACGCGACGCGCAGCAGTCCTCCGCGCAGGCGGCCCAGCTCATCAAGGACACCGGGCAGCTCGGCCGGGCCAAGCTGTACGACCTGATCGTGGACCGGGTGGTCACGAAGGCCGCCGACGACGCCGGGGTGACGGTGACCCGCAAGGAGGTCCAGGAGGCCCGGGCCGCCCTCGCCGAGCAGTCCGGCGGCGAGGAGCAGCTCGCCGCGATGTACCTCCAGCAGCGCGGGGTCGCCCCCGACCAGCTGGACGACGTGATCCGCCGGGACGTCCTGGTGGGCAAGCTCGCCGAGTCCCTGGGCGCGACCAACACCCCCGAGGGCCAGCAGGAGATGAACGAGGCGTTCACCGCCGCCGCGAAGTCCCTCGACATCGACGTCAACCCGCGCTTCGGCGCCTGGAACGACGCCAAGCTGGAGCTGGGCGCCTACCAGGCTCCCTGGATCACCCAGGTCACCGAGGAGCCGGAGCCCGCGACCGGGGCCTGACGCGCTCCGGGCCCGGGGTAGGTTCGAGGAGTGACCGAAGAAGCCTCCGCGACCGTGCCCGACTCCTGCGATGCCGGCCGGCTCGTCCTGCTCACCGCGAGCCACCGGGTCGCCCCCGGGCTGCTGTCCTGGCCCGCCTGGCGGGTCCTGCGCGCGGCGGACCTGGTGCTCTGCGCCGACGCGGCCCACCCCCAGCTGCCGTATCTGCGGGAGGCGGGCGTCGCGGTGGAGCACGGGGTGCCGGGCGCGGAGGAGCTGGTGGCCGCGTGCGCGGGCGGGCGGACGGTGGTCGTGGTCACCTCGGGCACGGGGGACCAGCCGCTGACCGACGGGCTGGCCCGCCTCGGCGGCTCGGGCCGGGTGGCGATGCCGGAGCTGGAGCTGCTGCCCGGCTCCTACGACCTGCCGGGCGCCCGGCTGCTGGACCTGGTCGAGGTCATGGACCGCGTCCGGCGCGAGTGCCCGTGGACCTCGCGGCAGACGCACCGGGGGCTGGCCAAGTACGGCATCGAGGAGGCGTACGAACTCGTCGAGGCCATCGAGGACGGCGACCGCACCGAGCTGCGCGAGGAGCTGGGGGACGTCCTGCTCCAGGTCGTCTTCCACGCCCGGATCGCGGAGGAGGACGCGGAGGAGCCGTTCTCGGTGGACGACGTGGCCGCGACGATCGTGGAGAAGCTGATCCACCGGCATCCGCACGTCTTCGGCGACGAGAGTGCCGAGACCCCGGAGGACGTGCACGCGCACTGGCTGCGCACCAAGGCGATCGAGAAGCAGCGCGCCTCCGTCACCGACGGCGTCCCGCTGGGCCAGCCCGGCCTGGCCCTCGCCGCGAAACTGGCCTCCCGCGTCCGCGCGGCGGACCTCCCCGTGGACCTCCCGGCGGGCGAGGGCATCGGCTACGACCTCCTCCGCCTCGCGGTCCGCGCCGAGGCCGACGGCACCGACCCGGAAGCCGCCCTCCGCGCGGCGGCCCGCGCCTACCGCGACGCGATCCGCACGGCGGAGTCGGCCGGACCCGCCCCGGCCTGACCGCCGCCACGGGAGCGGGTCCGCGTGCGTCAGTCCTGGGCGGGGCCCCGGCGCCGGTCCATCGAGGTCAGGTCGACGTCGATCGGGTAGGGGACCTCCGCCTTGAGCCGGCTGTGGTGGATGCCGGTCACCGCGTATGTACCGGTGGCGGGGTCGAGTTCGTAGACGTAGACGACCGGTGCGTCGCCGTTCTTCTCCACCCGCCAGAAGTGGCGGATGCCGGCGGCGGCGTACTTGCGGGGCTTCAGCTCACGGTCCCGCTGGACGGACTCCTCGGAGACGATCTCGACGGCGAGCAGGATGTCCTCGGGGGCGTACCAGGTCTGCTCGGGGCCGGTCAGCGCACTCTCCCGTACCACCATGAGGTCGGGCTCGGGGCGGTCGCGCTCGCCGAGCTTCGTCGTCATCTCCCGGACGACGTACAGATGCTCCGGCACCTGCTGCGCCAGCGCGTTCTCCAGCAGGCGCAGCGCGGCCATGTGGAAGAGAGTCTGCGGACTCACGAAGAACAGGCCCCCGTCGATCAGCTCGGTGTGCGGTGGGAGACCCTTGATCCGGTCGAGGTCGTCCGCCGTCCACCCGCCGCGCGGCGGCACCGGGAAGACGTACTGCTCCCCGGCGGACTCCTCCCGGTCCTCCCGGTCGTCCTGCTCGTCCCGGTGGCCCTCGGCTGCGGCACTCATCAGCGCTCCCATGCGACGGAGTCTGGCGCGTACCGTCAGCCTACCCAGGGGGAATGCCGGGACGTCCGCCGAAGGAGTGATCACGGCGGGGGCGCTACCGTCGTCGCATGCACGACCAGCCGCCCCCCACCCCGCCCGTTCCCGTCGCGCCCGCGCTGTTCACCTGGGAGTTCGCGACCGATCCCTACCCCGCCTACGCGTGGCTGCGGGAGCTTTCGCCGGTGCACCGGACGGAGCTGCCGTCCGGGGTGGAGGCGTGGCTGGTGACGCGGTACGCGGACGCGCGGCAGGCGCTCGCGGACCAGCGGCTGTCCAAGAACCCGGCGCACCACGCCGGGCCCGCGCACGCCAAGGGGAAGACGGGGATCCCGGGGGAGCGCAAGGCGGAGCTGATGACGCATCTGCTGAACATCGACCCGCCGGACCACACCCGGCTGCGCCGGCTGGTGTCGAAGGCGTTCACCCCGCGCAGGGTCGCCGCGTTCGCGCCCCGGGTGCAGGAGCTGACGGACCGGCTCATCGACGGGTTCGCCGGGCGCGGGGAGGCGGACCTCATCCATGAGTTCGCGTTCCCGCTCCCCATCTACGCCATCTGCGACCTGCTCGGCGTCCCGCGCGAGGACCAGGACGACTTCCGGGACTGGGCGGGCATGATGCTGCGACATTTCACACCGGGACAAGGCGGCGGCCCGCGCGGCGGGGTGGCCCGTTCGGTGAAGAAGATGCGCGGCTATCTCGCCGAACTCATCCATCGCAAGCGGGAGTCGCTGGGGGAGGAAGGGGAGGACGACCTCATCTCCGGCCTCATCCGGGCCTCCGACCACGGTGAGCACCTCACCGAGAACGAGGCCGCCGCGATGGCGTTCATCCTTCTCTTCGCCGGGTTCGAGACCACGGTCAACCTCATCGGCAACGGTGTCCACACCCTGCTGAACCACCCCGCGCAGCGGGCTCGGCTCCAGGCGTCGCTGGCGGCGGGGGAGGAGGGGTTGCTCGCGACCGGGGTGGAGGAACTCCTGCGCTACGACGGGCCGGTGGAGCTGGCGACCTGGCGGTTCGCCACCGAGCCGCTGACCCTGGGCGGGCAGCGCATCGCGGCCGGCGACCCGGTGCTCGTGGTGCTCGCGGCCGCCGACCGGGACCCCGCGCGGTTCGCGGAGCCGGACACCCTGGACCTGTCCCGCCGGGACAACCCGCATCTGGGATACGGGCACGGCATCCACTACTGCCTCGGTGCCCCGCTCGCCCGCCTGGAGGGGCAGACCGCGCTGGCGACGCTGCTGACCCGGCTGCCCGATCTGCGCCTTGCGGGTGATCCGGGTGATTTGCGGTGGCGTGGGGGGCTCATCATGCGCGGATTGCGCACTCTGCCCGTTGAGTTCACACCCCAAACAAACTGACGGTCCGTCAATTCTGTGACTTTCACGTGATCTGCGCTGCATCGACTTGTGACTCACGTTCGAATGCGGCTACGTTCACCCCCACCCGGAGACCTCACGAGGTCACACGGGTCCCCGTAGTCACGCGAAAGGCAACTGCATGCTCTCCGGGAACGGACGCCACCGCCGCCCCCGTCAGGCACCGGCCATCGTCGTCGCGGCGGGGGTGACCGGATCGGCCATCGCCATCCCGCTGCTCGGCGCGGGCTCCGCGTCCGCTGCCGACGCCGCCACCTGGGACCGGGTCGCCGAGTGCGAGTCCGGCGGCAACTGGACGATCGACACCGGTAACGGCTACTACGGCGGCCTCCAGCTCTCCCAGGAGAACTGGGAGGACTTCGGCGGCACCGCCTACGCGGAGCGGGCCGATCTGGCCAGCCGGTCCCAGCAGATCGCCGTCGCCGAGAAGGTCCTCCAGGCGCAGGGACCCGAGGCATGGCAGGCGTGCGCGGTGGTGGGCGGTCTGACGGCGGACGGGGACGCCGACCCGGGTGTCCAGCCCGGCGACCTGCTCCCCTCCGAGCCCGCCCCCTCCACCACCCCCGACGCGGACACCGGCACCGGCACCGGCTCCGACGGAACGGACCGCGACTCCGCGAAGAGCGGCTCGGTCGACGAGACCGACGGGACCGACGGGACCGGCTCCGGTGAGACGGGCGCTCCCGAGGGCGGCGCCCCGGACGCCACGGAGAAGGAGGAGGAGCCCGCCAAGGAGGTGGACCCCTCCGCCGACGCGGACGCCGGCGGCTCCGCCCCCGAGGGCGAGCAGGCCGTGCCCGAGGGCACCGGCAAGCACCGCGGCACCCCGGCCCCCGAGGAGTCGGAGACCGCGACTCCGGAAGCCACGGACCAGGACAATGCGGACGTATCCCGCGAGAACGGCCGTCATGCCTCACGAGGTGACGGATCGGCACGTGACGGTGTGACCGGGGCCGCACCCGAGGGCACGTACACGGTCCAGGACGGCGACAACCTCTGGACGATCGCCGCCGACCGGGAGGTCCCGGGCGGCTGGGCGGCTCTCTACGCCGCGAACGAGGAGACCGTGGGCGGCGACCCGGACCTCATCCTCCCCGGTCAGAGCCTCGATCTCGGCCTGGGCCAGGAGTAGTTCACCCCGCCGTTTCGTCGGGTAATGTCCGTTCTGTGCAAGTGAGACAAGGGTCTCTTTGCCGCAACTGGCCCCTTTCGCCCGCCGATTTCGGTCATCTCGACCACGACCTGCGGAAACACCCCGCACCCGCCCGGCGGTTCGTCCGTTTTCTCCCCGATGTTCCTCTTTGAACATCGGGGAGACGTGTGTTTACGGTCTGAACCGCTCGCCACCGGTGGGCACCGCTGACCGTCACGCCGAATCCTGCCGTCGGTCGGGGGAACAGTCGTCGCTGGAACAGCGCCGTAGGCAGGAGCGGGGGACCCAGGTAAGTGCCGGTCCCGGCCGCCCGCGAGGGAGGGTCGAGAACGGCTTGGGGTGAAGCCGCGCACCACGAGTGCGCGGCCGGGCACCTTTCCGGCCCGAACCCGACAGCTCACCTCGTAGGCGTCGGTGAGGAGACGATTCATGCTGCGTTCCGGCATCGCCAAGCACCGCCGCCCGTCGAAGATGACCCGTGTCGCCGCCCTCGTGGGCATCACCGGTGCGGCCGTCGCCGCCCCGCTGATCGGCGCGACCTCCGCCTCCGCCGCCACGGCCTCCGAGTGGGACGCCGTCGCCCAGTGCGAGTCCGGCGGCAACTGGTCCATCAACACCGGCAACGGCTACTACGGCGGTCTGCAGTTCTCCGCCTCCACCTGGGCCGCGTACGGCGGCACCGCGTACGCCGCCTCCGCCGACCAGGCCTCCAAGTCCCAGCAGATCGCCGTGGCCGAGAAGGTCCTCGCGGGCCAGGGCAAGGGCGCCTGGCCGAGCTGCGGCGTCAACCTGTCCAGCACCCCGTACGGCGGCGGCGCCGCCGAGCAGCCGAAGGAGCGCGCCGAGGCCCCGACCACCCGCTCCGAGCGGTCCGAGGCCCCGAAGAAGTCCGCCCCGGCCGCCCCGAAGGCCGAGTCCGCGCCGAAGGGCGGGGCCAAGGGCTTCAAGAAGGGCGACGGCGAGTACAAGGTCAAGGCCGGCGACACCCTCAGCGGGATCGCCGAGGCCGAGAAGGTCGACGGCGGCTGGAAGAAGCTGTTCGAGCTCAACAAGGACATCCTGGAGAGCGCCGACATCATCCACCCGGGTCAGCAGCTCCACCTGAGCTGACCCCTCCCTCCCGTCACCGGGGGGACCTCCCCCCACCCGCCCCGACGGGCACCGGCGACCCCGGTCCGGCGTGCCTTCCCCCGTACACGCCGGGCCGGGGTTCCGTCCGTCCGGGCCGGCCCCGAGGGCCCGGCAGCCGGCCCCCGCGGCCGGGGTCCGGGCGCGGAGGCTGGGGTTCCGCCCCTTTCTCCGCTCTTGATGTCCTTTTTCGTCCCAGGGAGCGGGCATCGGGCGGCCTTTCCCTCCGGTGCGGTTAGGCTCTTGCCGCAAGGCCAAGCAGACCTCTGCACCTATCTCGCGTCACATCCCAGAAGGAGATGCTCGTGCCGTCCATCGACGTCGTCGTAGCCCGGGAAATCCTGGACTCCCGAGGCAACCCCACGGTCGAGGTCGAGGTCGGCCTCGACGACGGCAGCACCGGTCGTGCTGCCGTTCCGTCCGGCGCCTCCACCGGTGCGTTCGAGGCCCTGGAGCTCCGCGACGGGGACCAGAACCGCTACCAGGGCAAGGGCGTCGAGAAGGCCGTCCTCGCCGTCATCGAGCAGATCGGCCCGGAGCTCGTCGGCTACGACGCCACCGAGCAGCGCCTGATCGACCAGGCGATGTTCGACCTGGACGCCACCCCGGACAAGTCCTCCCTCGGCGCCAACGCCATCCTCGGCGTCTCCCTCGCCGTCGCGCACGCCGCCTCCGAGGCGTCCGACCTGCCGCTCTTCCGCTACCTCGGCGGCCCGAACGCGCACCTGATGCCCGTTCCGATGATGAACATCCTGAACGGCGGCTCGCACGCCGACTCCAACGTGGACATCCAGGAGTTCATGATCGCGCCGATCGGCGCCGAGTCCTTCTCCGAGGCCCTGCGCTGGGGCACCGAGGTCTACCACACCCTCAAGAAGGTGCTGAAGACCAAGGGCCTGTCCACCGGCCTCGGCGACGAGGGCGGTTTCGCGCCGAACCTCGACTCCAACCGCGCCGCCCTCGACCTCATCATCGAGGCGATCAAGGAGGCCGGTTACGCCCCCGGCAAGGACATCGCGCTGGCGCTCGACGTCGCCGCCTCCGAGTTCTACAAGGACGGCGTCTACGAGTTCGAGGGCAAGTCCCGCTCGGCCGCCGAGATGACCGAGTACTACGAGGAGCTTGCCGCCGCGTACCCGCTGGTCTCCATCGAGGACCCGCTGTTCGAGGACGACTGGGCCGGCTGGAAGGTCCTCACCGACCGCCTCGGCTCCAAGGTCCAGATCGTCGGCGACGACCTCTTCGTCACCAACCCGGAGCGCCTGGCCCGCGGCATCGAGGACGGCGCCGCCAACGCCCTGCTCGTCAAGGTCAACCAGATCGGCTCGCTGACCGAGACCCTGGACGCCGTCGAGCTGGCCCAGCGCAACGGCTTCAAGTGCATGATGTCCCACCGCTCCGGCGAGACCGAGGACGTCACCATCGCCGACCTGGCCGTCGCCACCAACTGCGGCCAGATCAAGACCGGCGCCCCGGCCCGCTCCGAGCGCGTCGCCAAGTACAACCAGCTCCTGCGCATCGAGGAGATCCTGGACGACGCGGCGGTGTACGCGGGCCGTTCGGCGTTCCCCCGCTTCCGCTACGAGGGCTGACAGGCACAGCCGTTACGAGGGCTGACGCTCTCCCGGCGGACACCGCCGCCCCGCGCGGGCGGTGTGACCCCGCCTCCGTACGTCCCCGTCCCCGGTCCCGTACCGTGTCCGGGGACGTACGCGTGTGCAGCGGCGCGCGCGAGGAGCGGGAAGTTGGGGAGGCGAGCCCATGGGGCGCAGGCCGGAGCCGGACCGGTTCTCCACCGCGACCAGGCTGCGGCTGCTCGGGGAGCAGACCGCGGCCCGCGTCTACCGCTCCCAGAGCCGCCGCCAGGACCGCCGCTCCCGGCTCACCGGCCGGGCCGCGTTCCTCGCGCTCGTCGTCTGCTCCCTGGTCGTCGCCCTCGCCTACCCGATGCGGCAGTACGTCTCCCAGCGGGCGGAGATCGCCGAGCAGGAGCGCCTCATGGAGGAGGCGCGCGCGCAGGTCGAGCACCTGCGGGACGAGAAGGCCCGCCTCCAGGACGACGCCTACGTCCGGCGCCTCGCCCGTGAGCACCTGCACTATGTGCTCCCCGGGGAGACCGGCTACACCGTGATCGACCCCGAGGCGGCCGAGGAGCGCCGCCGCGACCCGGAGGCGGGCGACCGCCCCTGGTACTCCAACGTCTTCAACGGCGTCGACAACGCCGACCGCAAGTAGCGCGCGGCACGCCGACACCGCCGCCGCCCGGCCGCCCCCGCGCCGGCGGCCCGCCCACCAGCCCACCCACCAGCGGACACAGCAGCAAGGCAGGCATGGAAACCCCTCCTCCCACCACCGAGCACACCGCGCCGAGTGACGCGGACATCATCGCGTTCGAGCAGCAGCTCGGCCGGCCGCCCCGCGGCCTGCGGACGATCGCCCACCGCTGCCCCTGCGGGCAGCCGGACGTCGTCGAGACGGCTCCCCGCCTGCCCGACGGCACCCCCTTCCCGACGCTGTACTACCTGACCTGCCCGCGTGCCGCCTCCGCGATCGGCACGCTGGAGGCCAACGGCGTGATGAAGGAGATGCAGGCCCGGCTCGCCACCGACCCGGAGCTGGCCGACGCCTACCGCTCGGCGCACGAGGACTACCTCGCCCGCCGGGACGCGATCGAGGTGCTCCGGGGCTTCCCCAGCGCGGGCGGTATGCCGGACCGGGTGAAGTGCCTCCATGTCCTGGTCGGCCACTCGCTGGCCGCCGGCCCCGGGGTCAACCCCTTCGGCGACGAGGCCCTGGCGATGCTCCCCGAGTGGTGGCGCAAGGGCCCGTGCGTCACGGGCTGCGACCCGAAGCCCGCCGACGCGGACGCCCCGCAGGGCGCCACCGGCGACGCCCCGGGCCAGGGGGCGGGCGCGTGAGCGTGACCCGGGTCGCCGCCGTGGACTGCGGCACCAACTCCATCCGCCTGCTCGTCGCCGACGTCGACACCGCCACCGGCCGGCTGACCGACCTCGACCGGCGGATGACCATCGTCCGCCTCGGCCAGGGCGTCGACCGCACCGGCCGGCTCGCCCCCGAGGCGCTGGAGCGCACCTTCACCGCCTGCCGCGAGTACGCCGGGGTGATCAAGGAACTGGGCGCCGAGACCGTCCGCTTCGTCGCCACCTCCGCCTCCCGTGACGCCGAGAACCGCGCGGAGTTCGTCGCCGGGGTCCTGGACATCCTGGGCACCGAGCCGGAGGTGATCACCGGGGACCAGGAGGCCGAGTTCTCCTTCACCGGCGCCACCCGCTCGCTCACCGGCCGGACCGACCTGCCCAGGCCGTACCTGGTGGTGGACATCGGCGGCGGCTCCACCGAGTTCGTCGTCGGCGAGGACCACGCCCGGGCCGCCCGGTCCGTGGACATCGGCTGCGTCCGCCTCACCGAGCGGCACGCGCCGTCCAGCCCGGCGACCGAGGCGCAGATCACGGCGATCCGCGCCGACATCGAGGCGGCCCTCGACCTCGCGGCCGAGTCCGTCCCGCTGACCGGGGCCCGCACCCTGGTCGGCCTCGCCGGCTCGGTGACCACGGTCGCCGGGATCGCCCTGGGGCTCGACGCGTACGACTCCGAGGCGATCCACCACGCGCGGATCTCCTACGAGCAGGTCGCCGAGGTCACCGCGATGCTGCTGGGCGCGACCCACGACGAGCGCGCGGCGATCGGCGTGATGCACCCCGGCCGGGTCGACGTGATCCAGGCCGGGGCGCTGGTGCTGCGCACGATCATGGAGCGGGCGGGGGCCCGGGAGGTCGTGGTCAGCGAGCACGACATCCTGGACGGCATCGCCTACAAGGCCGCCGAGGGCTGGATCTGAGCACGCGGCGCGCCCTCCCGGGTACCCCGACGGGTCGGCGGGGTCGGCGGGATCAGTGGGGCCGGCGGGGCCGGCGGGGTCAGCCCGCCGGCTCCGCCGGCTTGAGGACGACGAACTCCGCGCCCGCCGGGTCCGTGCACACCGCGAGGCGGCCGACGCCCTCCGCGTCCTCCGGTCCCATGGAGAGGGAACCGCCGCTCTCCCGGACCTTCGCCACGGTCGCGTCGCAGTCCTCGGTGACGAAGACCGGGTGCCAGTAGGGCTTGTTCTCCCCCGAGGCGAACAGCTCCGGGGTGCCCATCACCCCGCCGAACATACGCTCATCCGACTGTCCGGCGGGCGTCACCATCGTGTATGTCCCGCCGCCGCCGGGGAGTTCCATGTCCTGGCCGGTCCAGCCGAAGACCTCGCCGTAGAAGCGCTGCGCGGCGGGCGAATCGGTCGTCATCAGCTCGATCCAGCCGAGGGTGCCGGGGCCGTCGACCGCCTGGAACCCGGCGAAGCCGCCCGGCTCCCACACGGCGAACTGCGCGCCCTGCGGGTCGGTGAGCTGCGCGAGCCGGCCGAACTCGGTGTCGCCCCAGGGCTCGCCGCGCACCGAGCCGCCCGCCTGCTCCACGGCGCGGACCGTGTCGTCGAGGACCGGGGTGTGGAAGTACGCCGTCCAGGCCGACTTGGCGCCCTCCTCGGTGAGCTTGCCGACCGCCGCGACGACCTTGCCGTCCCGCTCGAAGAGCCGGTAGTCGCCGTCACCCTCGTTCCCGCCGCCCGCGGCCTGGGCCGTCCACCCGAACACGGAACCGTAGAAGTCCGCGGCGGCGCCGACGTCCGGCGCGCCCAGGTCGAGCCAGCAGGGGGAACCGGGCACGAAGTCCGTGGTGATCATGGTTGCCCTCGCTTTCCGGGAGAGGAGCGGTGGGGGGCGGGGGCCCGCGCCGCTCGGGCGGGGCACTCCCCTTCCCAGCCTGGCACCGCGCGCCGGAACCCGCGCGCCGACGCGCCTGCCCCGGGGCGGACGCCCACGACGGCCGCCCGGCCGGTCCGATGGACCGGCCGGGCGGGTTCCGGCTTCCCCCGTGCCCCTCCTCGGCGCCGGATCGGGAGTGGACTGGTGGCCCCGGGGCGTCCCCCGGGGCCCTGGGCGTCAGAGGGTGGACTTGAACAGCAGCCGGTTCGGGGTGCCGCTGACATTGCCGCCGATGACGTTGGTGGTCGCGTGGGAGATCAGCCAGTTGTTCACGGTGGCGCTGGACGCGTCCCCGTTGGCCGACTTGTAGAGCGCGGCCACGCCCGAGACGTGCGGCGAGGCCATCGAGGTGCCGCTCATCGAGGTGGAGCCGCCGCCGGCCCGGGCCGAGGTGATGCTCACGCCGGGGGCGTAGATGTCGGCGCAGTTGCCCCAGTTGCTGAAGCTCGCCTTGCGGTCGGAGGAGTCGGACGCGGCGACCGTGATGGTCCCGGCGGCGCTGGCGGGCGAGTAGTTGCACGCGTTCCGGTTGTCGTTGCCCGCCGCGACGGCCAGGTGGACACCGGAGTTGGCCAGGTTGGTGGCCGCGTTGTTCAGCGCCTGCGAGTAGCCGCCGCCGAGGGAGGCGTTGGCGACGGCGGGCTTCACGGCGTTCTGCCGGACCCAGTCGAACCCGGCGATGATGCCCGAGAAGGAGCCGGAGCCCTGGCAGTTGAGCACCCGGACACCGCGGAGCTGGACGCCCTTGGCCACGCCGTAGGTACTGCCGCCGACCGTTCCGGCGACATGGGTGCCGTGGCCGTTGCAGTCCTGGCCGTTGCCGCCGAAGGCGTCGAAGACGTTGCGGGCCCGGCCGCCGAAGTCGGCGTGCGCGGTGTCGATCCCGGTGTCGATGATGTACGCGGTGACGCCGGAACCGTTGCGGTTGTACGTGTACGAGCCGTCCCGGCCGGTGCGCTGGTCGATGCGGTCCAGGCCCCAGGGGGCGTTGTACTGGGTGGCGACGGAGGCGACCTTCTGGTCCTCCTCTATGGACACCACACGGGAGTCGGCCCGCACCCGGGCGAGCTGGGCGGCCGTCAGGTCGGCGGCGAAGCCGTTGACGACCTCCTCGTAGACGTGCAGGGCGGTGAGCGACCGCGCCTTCAGCACGGCCGCCGGGTCGGCGTTCCCGGCGAGCGTGACGATGTAGCGGCCCTTGATCTCCTGGGCGGCGGGGGCGTCGGCGACCGCGACGAGCGGGGTGGGCTCGGCGGCGGAGGCGGCGGATCCGAGTGCCGGGGTCAGGGCCAGCGGCATGGCCAGGACGAGGGCACCGAGGTGGGTTCTGCGCATGGAGAAGCTGACACCTTTCGTGGGACCGGCCACGGGGACGCCGGGCCGGCGAGTGGGGGAGCGCACGCCCCGCCGGCAGAACGGTGGGTGGCCGCCTGCCGGGGAGGCGGGACGTGGCGCGGAAGGTGGAACAGCACGCTGTGGGCCCCTCGCGAGGGGGCGGCACCGGCCGCGGGGACGGGATCGCCGCCCGGCGGCTCCGGCGCGTCGACCGGTACGCGGCGCCAACATAGCGGCGCCGCGCCCCCGTTGACCACGGCCGTTTCGGGCATGACCCCAACCGGCCACGAGGGCGGGCCGGAGGCCCGCGCGAAGGGGACGGACCCGCGCGGGCCCGGGCCTGCGCCGGCTGGGTGGTCCTGCGGGCGGTCCGCGCCCGGGCGGGCGGGCCGCTCGGCGCCCCCGGCCGTGCCCTCGGTCGCCGCCGGGGGCGCGGCCCTTGCGTCCGGGCCGTGCCCTGGACAGGGCGCAGGGTGCCGCGCTGCACCGCTGGACCGGCACGCCACGCCGGGGCGGGGTGTTCGCCCCGCCATGGGCATGGTCGTCGCGCCGAGGCGGGGGCCGCGTGAGCCCGGGCCCGCGCCCGGGTGGGGCGGCCCCGCCCGTACCCCCCCGCACGGCCCTGGTCGGGGGCGGTGAGGCCGCCTAGGGTCGGCGGCATGCCGGTTACGCAGCGGGACGAACCCGGTGGGGAGGACCGGGCCCCCGGGCCCGGTCTGCCCGGGGGTGAGGAGGTGCCGCCCGAGGTGCGGCGGTGGCTGGCCGAGCGGCGGCTGATCGCCGGTCCGGACGGTGACGGCGGCCCCGCCGACGACCGCGTCGGCGCGCCGGAGCGCGCCCTGCACGAGCTGCTCGCCGGGCAGCGCGCCCAGCTCGGCGCCCTGCACCGCAATCTCGACGCCCTCGGCGACGTCCTGCGGCTCCTGCCCGATCTGCGGCAGGCCGGCCGGGAGACCCTGGAGGCGGAGTTCTACGCGGACCGCGCCCGGCTGCGCAGCCGGATGGAGGACCTGGACGCGCTGTGCCGGAACGAGATCCTCGCCATGCGCTCGTCGTTCGCCGCCCCCGAGGTGCTGGACGCGGGCCTCCCCGAGGACCTGCGCATGCTGGAGCGCGGGGTCTCCATGCTGCTGCTCGTGTCCACCCGGGCCGCCCGTCTCACCGGAGCGGCCCGCTACCTCTCCGTCCTGCTGGAGCACGGCGCGCGGATACGTCTCGCCACCACCGTCCCGCTCCATCTGAACGTCGTGGACCGGGCGGTCACCGTGCTGGCGCTCGGCCCCGCCCGGCCGCGCGGAGAGCAGGCGGAGGACGTGATCCTGCACGGCGCCCGGCTCGCCGGGTGCTTCGCGCAGGTCTTCGACCACCACTGGAGCACCGCCCGGCCCTACGAGCCGCACGCCGCCCACGGCCACGGCGCCCGGCCGCCCGCCGGCGCCGCGGAAGAGTGGACGCCCCGGGAGCGCGAGGTGCTGGCCCTGCTGGCGGCCGGTGCCAAGGACGAGGCGATCGCCCGGCGGCTCGGCTGTTCGGAGCGGACCCTGCGCCGGCTGCTGACCGGGCTGGTCGCCAAGCTGGGGGCCGAGAGCCGCTTCGCCGCCGGGGTCCGGGCCGCCCGCCTCGGCCTGGTCGACTGAGCCCTCCGCACCGGCCCCCGGGGCCCCGGAACCCGGCCCGTGGAGCCCCCGGACGCGCCCTCGGAAGAAAGTTCGTGAAGTTCTTCACAAGGAATTCGGTCCCGAGGGGCCCTTCCGGCCCTTGAAATCCCCTCCGCAGCCGCCCGCTGGGCTTCGGAAGGCGGGGCGCGCGCGGGCGCAGGGCCTTCCGCGCGCCCCCGTCAGGGCCCCGCGAGAAGCGCTCGCGGCCGCGCCCACGGCCCTTCGGTCCAGCTCACGCGGGGTGCACAACGTGTCATGCCCCCTCCGGGTTCCCTCCCGGCACCATGACCTGGGTCACGTGGGCGGCGGAGTGTAGCAGAGCACACCGGCAACCTTGTGAAGGGGCTCACGAAGGGGGGTGCCGGGGTGGGTGGATACTCGATGGCATGAGCACCACGGAGCGTCCCCGGATCCTCGTTGTAGGCGGTGGGTACGTAGGCCTGTACGCGGCACGTCGCATCCTGAAGAAGATGCGGTACGGCGAGGCGACCGTCACGGTCGTCGACCCGCGCTCGTACATGACGTACCAGCCCTTCCTCCCCGAAGCTGCCGCCGGCAGCATCTCGCCTCGGCATGTCGTCGTCCCGCTGCGACGCGTGCTGCCCAAGGCTGAGGTCCTCACCGGTCGCGTCACGACCATCGACCAGGACCGCAAGGTCGCGACGATCGCCCCGCTGGTCGGCGAGGCGTACGAGCTGCCCTTCGACTACCTGGTGATCGCGCTCGGCGCCGTCTCCCGTACCTTCCCGATCCCCGGCCTCGCCGAGCAGGGCATCGGCATGAAGGGCATCGAGGAGGCCATCGGCCTGCGCAACCACGTCCTGGAGCAGCTCGACAAGGCCGACTCGACGACCGACGAGGAGGTCCGCCGCAAGGCGCTCACCTTCGTCTTCGTCGGTGGCGGCTTCGCCGGCGCCGAGACGATCGGTGAGGTGGAGGACCTGGCCCGCGACGCGGCCAAGTACTACAACAACGTCAAGCGCGAGGACATGCGCTTCATCCTCGTCGACGCCGCCGACAAGATCCTTCCCGAGGTCGGCCCGAAGCTGGGCGCGTACGGCAAGGAGCACCTGGAGGCCCGCGGGGTCGAGGTCTACCTCTCGACGTCCATGGACTCCTGCGTCGACGGCCACGTGGTGCTGAAGAACGGCCTGGAGGTCGACTCCAACACCATCGTGTGGACCGCCGGTGTGAAGCCGAACCCGGCCCTGGCCCGCTTCGGCCTGCCGCTCGGCCCCCGCGGCCACGTGGACTGCAACGAGAAGCTCCAGGTCAACGGCACCGACTACATCTGGGCCGCGGGCGACAACGCCCAGGTCCCGGACATGGCCGCCCGCGCGGCCGGTGTCGAGAACGCCTGGTGCCCGCCGAACGCCCAGCACGCGCTGCGTCAGGCGAAGGTCCTCGGCGACAACGTCATCTCCGGGATGCGCGGCTTCCCGCAGGAGACGTACAAGCACGCCAACAAGGGCGCGGTCGCCGGGCTCGGCCTGCACAAGGGCGTCGCGATGATCGTCATGGGCAAGATGAAGATCAAGCTCAAGGGCCGTCTCGCCTGGTACATGCACCGTGGCTACCACGGTCTGGCCATGCCGACCTGGAACCGCAAGATCCGCGTCTTCGCGGACTGGACCCTCGGCATGTTCCTCAAGCGCGAAGTCGTCTCCCTCGGTGCGATGGAGACCCCGCGCGAGGAGTTCTACGAGGCGGCCAAGCCGACCCCGGCCCCCGCGCCCGCCGCCGTGAAGCCGGAGGCCGAGAAGGCCAAGGCTTCGTAGGACACCGCACAGCCCCGAAGGGGCCGCCTGCCATCCGTGGTGCAGGCGGCCCCTTCGGCGTACCCGGCCCCGCCGCCCCCGTACGCACCGCAGTCCCGACCGCCCCGGGAAGCGCCCCGACCGCCCCGTGAACCCGCCCCGCCGTACGCACCGTCGCCGGGAAGCCCCCGGGCCGGTCACTCTGTTGTCGGTAGTGAGCGTTTCGTGAGCAAGCATCGCGTGGGATCCAGCGTCACGGAGGTGTGTGCCATGGCCGGTGCCGCAGTGCGGCTGACCACTCTCGCCGAGGAACTGCTGGGGGCGCCGTTCCCGGTCCGCGTCCGGGCCTGGGACGGCAGCGAGGCCGGCCCGCCGGCCGGCGGCCCCGTCCTCGTCGTCCGCCACCGCCGTGCGCTGCGGCGGCTGCTGTGGCGGCCCGGCGAGCTGGGGCTCGCCCGCGCCTGGGTCGCCGGGGAACTCGACGTGGACGGCGACCTCTACACCCTCCTCGGTCGGCTCGCCGGGACCCTGTGGGACCGGGAACCGGACGCGCCGGCCGTGCACCCCCTGCGGGACCCCGGGACCCGCGCCGCCGCCCGCGAACTTCTGCGCCTCGGCGGCCCGCTGCCCCCGCCCCCGCCGCCCCCCGAGGAGTCCCGCCGGCGGTCCGGGCCCCTGCACACCCGCCGCCGGGACCGCGCGGCCGTCAGCCACCACTACGACGTGGGCAACGCCTTCTACGAGCTGGTCCTCGGCCCGTCGATGGTCTACTCGTGCGCCTACTGGGACGCGCCGGACGGCACCCTGGAGGACGCCCAGCGGGACAAGCTCGACCTGGTCTGCCGCAAGCTCGCGCTGCGCCCGGACGACCGGCTGCTGGACGTCGGCTGCGGCTGGGGCTCGATGGCCCTGCACGCGGCCCGCGCGTACGGCGCCCGCGTCACCGGCGTCACCCTCTCCCGGGAGCAGGCCGCCTACGCGCGCAAGCGGATCGCCGAGGAGGGCCTGACCGACCGCGTGGAGATCCGGGTGCAGGACTACCGGGACGTCCGCGACGGCCCGTACGAGGCGATCTCCTCCGTCGGCATGGCCGAGCACGTCGGGGAGGTCCGCTTCGGCGAGTACGCCCGGCAGCTGCACTCCCTGCTCGCGCCGGGCGGCCGGCTGCTCAACCACCAGATCGCGCGCCGCCCCGAGCCCGACGAGTCCGGCTACCGCCTCGACGACTTCATCGACCGCTATGTCTTCCCCGACGGCGAACTCCTCCCGCTGGGCCGCACGGTCGCCGGGCTGGAGGACGCGGGCTTCGAAGTCCGTGACGTGGAGGCGATCCGCGAGCACTACGCCCGCACCCTGCGCGCCTGGGTCGCCAACCTGGAGTCCTCCTGGGCGGCGGCGGTCCGCGCCACCACACCCGGGCGGGCCCGGGTGTGGCGCCTCTATATGGCCGCCTGCGCCCTCGCGTTCGAACGCAACCGCATCGGCGTCAACCAGATCCTGGCCGTCCGCCCCCTCCCCACGGGCCCCTCCGGCCTCCCGCCCCGCACCCGCACCTGGACGGCCGACGGCTCCGCCTGAGCCCCGTCCCCGGAACGGCGGAGGGCCGGGCACCCGCTGGGTGCCCGGCCCTCCGCCGTGTCCTCGCGTCCCCCGGACGCTACTCCGTCTTGATCGCCCGGAGCATGTTCAGCCGCGCCGCGCTCCGCGCCGGCCACAGCGAGGCGAGCACGCCCACCAGCCCGGCCAGCAGCAGGAAGACCGCGATCCGGTCCCACGGCAGGACCAGCTCGTACGCCGGGATGCTGTCCCGGATCGACTCACCGACCGCCCAGCCGAGGAACGAGCCCAGCCCGATGCCGACCAGCGCGCCGAAGAGCGAGATCACGACCGCCTCCAGCCGCACCATCCGCTTGACCCGGCGCCGGTCCAGACCGATCGCGCGGAGCATGCCGATCTCCTGCTGCCGCTCGAAGACGGACATCGCCAGGGTGTTGACGACGCCGAGGACCGCGATGATCAGGGCCATCGCCAGCAGCGCGTACATGATGTTCAGCATCGTGTTGATCATGCCGCCGAGTTGGTCGCGGATGTCCTGGTGGTCCATCACGTTGATCGCCGGGTTCTCACCGAGCGCGCTGATCAGGGCCTTCTCGTTGGCCGCGGTCCGGCCGCCGTCCGTCTTCACGAAGATCTCGCGGATGTACGGCTTGGCCTCGTGCTCCTTCACCACGGAGGTGTCCACGAGCACGGGCGAGAGGAACTCGGTGCCCTTGAAGACCGCGCCGACCTCCAGGGTGTCCTTCTTCTCGTCGTTGTAGACGACCGGCAGCCGGTCCCCGACCTTCCAGCCGTGCTTCTTCGCGGAGTCCTCGGCGACCGCGATCCGGCCCTCGGCGAGGGAGGCCGTGCTGCCGCTGACCACGTCGACGCGGAGCACCTTGTCGATCGCGCCCGGGGTGACGGCCGAGGCGGAGGCGAACTCGCCGTCCAGTTCGAAGTAGACGGCCTGCTGCGGTGAGACCGCCACGGCGCCGGGGGCCTTCTCCAGGGCGGTGACGGCGGACCGGTCGAGGTCGCCGCCGTTCGCCATGGTGACCATGTAGTCGGCCTTGATCTGGTCCGTGGTCGTCTTGTCGATCGCCTGGCCGACGGTCACACCGAGCACCGACAGGCCGGTGACCAGGGTCAGACCGATCGCCAGCGCGGAGGCGGTCGCGCCGGTGCGGCGCGGGTTGCGGACCGCGTTCAGGCCGGCCAGCTTGCCGGACACCCCGAACGGGCCCACCAGCAGCGGCCGCACCAGGGCGATGACCGGCCGGGAGAGCAGCGGAATCAGGATGATCACACCGATGAGGGCGAAGAACGCGCCCGCCGCGATGTAGTAGCGGCCCGTCTCACCGGCCGTGCCGGCGCCCGCGACGATCCCGAAGGCGCCGAGGGCGGTGATCGCCGCGCCGATCGAGTTCCGCACCACCAGGGACTTGGTGGTGGCGGCCGCGTGGACGCTGCTCATCGCCGCGACCGGCGGGATCTTCGCGGCCCGGCGGCCGGGCAGCCACGCGGCGAGCATGGTGATCAGCACACCGACCGCGAGGGAGGCGACGACCGGCGTCGCCGAGAGGACCAGCGGCCCGGCCGGGATCTTCATGTCGAAGGCGTTCATACCGGAGCGCAGCCCCAGCGCCAGCCCGACGCCGAGGACGAAGCCGACGGTGGCGGCGACGAGTCCGACGAGCGCGGCCTCCAGGAGCACCGAGCGGGTGATCTGCCTCCGGGAGGCGCCCACCGCCCGCATCAGGGCCAGCTCCTTGGTGCGCTGGGCGACCAGCATCGTGAAGGTGTTGGAGATCAGGAAGACACCGACGAACAGGGCGATGCCGGCGAAGGCGAGCAGCACCTGGCTGAGCGCGCTGAGGCCCTGCTCGATGTCCCGGGCCTCCTCGGCCGCGAGCGCCTGACCGGTCTTGGCCTCGGCCTCCTCGGGGACCAGCGGCTCGACGGCGTCCAGGATCGCGCCGGCGTCCGCGCCGGGGGCGGCGGTGACGGTCAGGGCGCTGTAGTAGCCGGGCTTGAGGTACTGCTTCTGAGCCACGGGGGTGTCGAAGAGGACCAGGCTGCCGCCCGCGTTGACCGCGCCGTCCTTGGTGGTGAACACCCCGCTGAGGGTGTACTCCTGCACCGGGCCGTTGGTCGCGACGCGCACCCGGTCGCCGACCTTGTACTCGCCCTTGGCGGCCGAGTCCTTGTCCAGGGCGACCTGGTCGGCCTGCACGGGGCCGGAGCCCTCGGTGAAGGTGTAGGCCGGGTCCTCGCCGTCCTTGCCGGGGGCGAAGTTGGCGCCCCTGTTGGACCAGCCGACGCCGATCAGCTTGCCGTCCGGGTCGGCGACACCGGCGAAGCCGTCGACGCGGCCGTAGGCGCCGGCGACGCCGTCCAGGCCGCGGATTTCGTCCACCGCCTTCTGGGAGAGGCCGGGCTCCTTGCCCGGGTCGTCCGCGCTCGCGTAGGAGGTCACGGCGACGGCCACGTCGTCGTAGCTCTTCGCGGACTGGTTGCGGAAGGCATGGGAGAGGGTGTCGGTGAAGACCAGGGTGCCGGAGACGAAGGCGACGCCGAGCACCACGGCGAGCACGGTCATCAGCAGCCTGGCCTTGTGCGCGAGCACATTGCGCAGGGCGGTACGGAACATGGTGTGTCCTGGGGAGGGATGCCGGCGCAGGCCGGACAGGGCCCGTGGCGCGGTGGCCGCGGGTCCGACGACTGAGGTGGGTTCCTGGGTGCGGTGCCCGGCGGAAGGGGGGCCGGTCACCGGGCGGCGGGCCGGGGGGCGCGGACGCGCCGGCCGGGCGCCGTGGCGGCGCGCGTCAGCTGGTGCGGCCCTTGGCGTCGAAGTCCTTCATACGGTCGAGGACGCCGTCCGCGGTCGGGTTCAGCATCTCGTCGACGATCCGGCCGTCGGCCAGGAAGATCACCCGGTCCGCGTAGGAGGCGGCGACCGGGTCGTGGGTGACCATCACGACGGTCTGGCCGAGTTCGCGCACGGAGTTGCGCAGGAAGCCGAGCACCTCGGCGCCCGAGCGGGAGTCCAGGTTTCCGGTGGGCTCGTCACCGAAGATGATCTCCGGCTGGGAGGCGAGGGCGCGGGCGACGGCGACGCGCTGCTGCTGGCCGCCGGACAGCTCGGTCGGCCGGTGCCCGAGCCGGTCCCGCAGACCGACCATGTCGATGACCCGCTGCACCCACTCCGCGTCGGGCTTGCGGCCCGCGATGTCCATCGGGAGGGTGATGTTCTCCTTCGCGGTGAGCATGGGCAGCAGGTTGAACGCCTGGAAGATGAAGCCGATCTTGTCCCGGCGGAGCTGGGTGAGCTGCTTGTCCTTGAGCGAGCCGAGCTCGGTCTCACCGATGCGCACCGAGCCCGAGCTGAAGCTGTCGAGACCGGCGACGCAGTGCATCAGCGTCGACTTGCCCGAGCCCGAGGGGCCCATGATCGCGGTGAACTCGGCCTGCTGGAAGTCCACGCTGACCCGGTCCAGGGCGACCACCTGGGTCTCGCCCTGTCCGTACACCTTGGACAGTTCCGTGGCGCGGGCGGCCACGGCGGTGGCGCGGTGAGCGAGGGAAGTGGTGGTCACGGAAGTGCTCCTGTCGGGACGTGCTGAAGGGGACCGTTCCATCGTGTCCGCTCCGGTGCCCCGGATCGTCACTCCCGATGCCCCTTTCCGGGGCCCTCTGCGGTCGGACGGGATCCGCCCCGCGGTCATCCTTGGGTATGACGGCGCCCCTCCCACGGGCTCATCACGGCGCCGGACCTCGCGGGCGGCGCTTTTTCGTCAATCACCCGCCCCCGCCGACCCCCACCGGACCCCGCCCCGGCTCCGCACCGACCGGTCCCACCTGCCCTGACGACCCCTCAGGAGCCCACCGCCCAGGGCAACATCGGGCCACGGACCCCGGGGGCGGGTCGATCTCCACCGATAGGCTCCTGTGCTGACGCCGACCGCGTGCACGCCCGGATGGTGGAATGCAGACACGGCGAGCTTAAACCTCGCTGCCCCTCGGGGGCGTGCCGGTTCAAGTCCGGCTCCGGGCACCACGCCGCGCACGCGTGCGCGGGTCGCGACGGGGCGTTCTCCCCCGGGCCCGCGGAAGCGCCCACGGGTGCCCCGGCGGCCTCGGGGCTCAGGGCTGACCTGCGAGGAAGTCGTCGCGGCCGGTGTCCCCGCCTGCATCGCCACCCTCGGCGCCGAGGGTGGCGCGAAATGCGAGAAGGGCATCGAGCTGCGGTTCACTTACATGGGCAGGGCCAAGGGCGGCAAGTGCATCCGAGGGGACGGGGTCGAGGGATGAGTCAGCAGCAGAGGGCGGCCGTCGGTGCGCCGGCCGCGATCTTCGTTGTCTTCCTCGGTCTGCTCGTCCACCATCAGCTCACTTCGCCGGACGGCGACCTCGCCGAGGGGCTGGCCGTCTTCGCGTTGGTCGCGGTGCCGGGTGCCCTGCTGTGCGGGTGGATCGCCGGTGTGGGCCGCCGCAAGCGCTGAGCGCGGACCGGATGCGGGGCGGTACGGCGTGCACAGCGTCGTACCGCCCCGCACGCCGTTTCCGTGCGTGGACGGGCCGGGGCGCGGGAAGGTCGTGGGCGGCCGGGCCCGACCGGGCGCGGCGGGCGAGGGAAGAGGCCGGGATGGACGCGAGTGCGTGGGCGGATGTGCGGCGGTTGGTGGAGTGGCTGGACGCGGAGGCCGTGCCGGTGCCCGGGGAGACCGCGCGGCTGCTGCGGGTGATCAAGATCGGGGAGGAGTTCGGCGAGGTCGTCGAGGCGGTGCACGGGGCGATGGGCGCCAACCCGCGCAAGGGGGCGAGCCACAGCTGGGAGGACGTGCACAGCGAGCTGTGCGATGTGATCGTCACCGCGATGGTCGCGCTGGCCTCGCTCACCCCGGACGCGCCGGGGGTCCTGGAGGCGCGGCTGCGGGAGCTCGTCGCCCGCACCGGCGCCCCGCCGGCCGCCCGCTGACGGCCGGCGGGAGGGGCCTCGGACCGTCGGTCAGACCGCCGGGAGGGGCCTCGGACCGTCGGGTCAGACCGCCGGGAGGCCCGTCACCCGGCGGCCGTGCATCGCGACCAGGCGTTGGCCGGACCCGGTGACGTACCACTGCTCGCCCGAGCCCGAGCCGTCGTTGTACGTCCAGCGCAGCCTGCCCGTGCGCGCCTCGTACGCGTGGACCCCGCCCTCCGCGTCGAACTGCGTCGCCCCGTAGAGGGTGCCGCCCGCCCTGGCGAACTGCACCGGGTACGCGGCCTCGCCCAGGTCCTCGTTGCGCCAGATCCGTTTCCCGGTCGCCGGGTCGACCGCCCACAGGGTGCGGCCGCTGTCGGAGACGTGCAGCACGCCGTCGAGGACCGCCGGGCCGTTGAAGGTGCTCCCCGCGTCCGTCGCCAGGGTCCAGCGCTCCGTGCCGGTGACGGCGTCGAAGGCGCGCAGCCGGTCGCCGTCCGCGACGATCACGAGGCCCTGGTGCACGGCGAGGCGGACGAAGTTCGACCGGCCGATCTTCTTCGTCCAGCGCTGCCGACCGGTGGCCGCGTCCCGCACGGTGACGTTTCTGCGCTGGTCCGTGTAGACGAGGTGCGGACCTGCCACGGTGGAGGTGATGCCGTGCTCCGCGGTCCCGGCGTCCCGGCGCTCGCTCCAGGCGACCTTGCCGGTCCGGGTGTCGATCGCCGCCACCACGCTCTCGGGCGTGCTGTTGTCCTCGGCGAGCAGCCCGGCGAGGACGTAGACGCGTTCCCCGTCCGCCGCGATCGGCCGGGGCAGGTCCACCCGGCCGCCGAGCCGGCTGCGCCAGGTCTCCTTCCCGGTGGCCGGGTCCAGGCCGACCAGGTCGCCGTCGTACTCGGTGCTGGTCAGGTAGAGCGTCCCGCCGCCCAGGATCAGCCGGGCACCTGGCACCGCCGCGCCCTTGCGCGACCACCGCTCCTCGCCGGTGGCGAGGTCCCGGCCGACCAGCGGGTCCCCGGACACCAGGACCGTGCTCCCCGCGACCGCCAGCGCGTCGAGGCTGCCGAGCGCCCCGAAGGCGGCCTCCTCCTGCCACAGCGGCTTCGGCGCGGTCCCCGGCGGCGGGGTGGTGAAGCCGCCGTCCGGCGCGGCCGTGCCCTGGTCCGGGCCCTTCGCCGCCGGACCGTCCGCCTCCGCCTCCGGTCCGCAGCCGGTGAGCGCCGCGCCCCCGGCCGCCAGGCCCAGCCCCGCCCCCGCCAGCCGCAGCAGCCGCCGGCGCGACAGCTCCGGCCGGCCCGCCCGGCCCGCGCCCGGTCTCTCCGCTCCGCGCACACCCTGTGTCGGCACGTCCGTGTCTCCCCACCCTTGTCGATCACCGTCGTCGATCACCGCCGCCCGGGCCCGGCACCCCTGGGGGGCGCCCCCCGCCCGGGGCCCGGACAGGCTAACCACGGGCCCCGGGCGCGCCGCCGGGCCGTGCGGAGCTGCGACCGCGCCGTGAACCTTCTGTCACAAGGTCGCGGAGCCGCCCCCTCCCGTCCCGACCCGGCCCCGCGGAGCCCCCGGAAACGGCCCCCACCTGGCGGATCGGGCAACGATTGCCGAAAGATCCTCCCTGGGCACTAGAGTCATTCTTTTGCTCGCCCATTACTCTTGTGGCAAGGCCGCGCACGGTGGCCATGGAGGAGTGAGATGAGGAGCAGCAACCCGGTCTTCTCGCGACGGGGGTTCAGCCGCGACAACGGCTACGCCGGCTTCAACGCGCAGCAGCCGCAGGCCGGGGGCCCCGCCGCAGGAGCGAACCCGTACGCCCAGGGCACCGGCGACCCGTACGCCCAGCCCGGCACCAACCCGTACGCGACGAACCCCTACGCCCCGACGGCGGACACCCAGGCCGGCGCCCCGCAGGCCCCCGCCCGCCCGGGCGCGATGACGATCGACGACGTCGTCACCCGCACCGCGATGACGCTGGGCACGGTCGTGCTCACCGCGATCCTCTCGTGGGTGCTGCTGCCGGTCGACGAGGCCAACATCGGCACGTCGTACGGCATCGCCATCGGCGCCGCGCTGGTCGCGATGGTGCTGGCGCTCGTGCAGTCGTTCAAGCGCAAGGCCTCGCCCGCGCTGATCCTGTCGTACGCCGCGTTCGAGGGCGTGTTCCTCGGCGTCATCTCCAGCGCCGTCTCCACGTACATCGCCAACGGCGTCGTCGCCCAGGCGGTGCTCGGCACCATGGCGGTCTTCGCCGGTGTGCTGATCGCGTACAAGATGCGCTGGATCCGCGTCACCCGCCGCTTCTACGGCTTCGTGATGGCGGCCGCGATGGGCTTCGTCCTGCTGATGATGGTGAACCTGCTGTTCGCCGTCTTCGGCGGCGGTGACGGCCTCGGCTTCCGCAGCGGCGGCCTGGGCATCCTGTTCGGCGTCATCGGCATCATCCTCGGCGCCTGCTTCCTCGCCCTCGACTTCAAGCAGGTCGAGGACGGCATCACCTACGGCGCCCCGCGCGAGGAGTCCTGGCTGGCGGCCTTCGGCCTCACCCTGACCCTGGTGTGGATCTACCTGGAGATGCTGCGTCTGCTGTCGATCCTCCAGGGCGACGACTGACGCACCCCGCTCCGCACGGGGCACGACACCACGAAGGGCCCGTCCGGCGACTGCCGGGCGGGCCCTTCCGTGTGCGTGCGCGGTCTTGTGTGCGTGTGTGCGTGGTGTTCGCGGTCGCGGGGCCGGGGCTACAGGAGCTTGCGCGCCGCGCGCCGCAGGTCGTACTCGTGGATGATCGCCTTCGCGTGGCCGTAGGAGAGGTCGTGTTCGCCGCGGAGCCAGCTCACCTTCTCCTCGAAACGGAAGAGGGACGGGCCTTCCTCTACGGTGCGGAGCCAGTCGGAGATCTCACGACCGGTGCAAGCGGGGATGCGGGAGAGCAGGTTTCGATGGGTCTCTTCGGAGAATGCATGGGACATCGGCGCCTCCGGACGCATTGCGCGTGGTGCTCTTCCCGCCACCGTGCCCGAGTGTCCGGCCGTTGGCAACAGTCCCGAGAGGGCGCATAGGGTCGCGGAGTGCTCGATACGACGGAATTCACCGATGCGGTGGTGCGCTTCTCCGACCGGCTGCGGGCGGCTCCGCAGAGCCGGCTCCAGCGCGGCGCCGCGGCCGAAGGACTCGCCCTCGCCCGGGAGTTGTCCCTGCGTGCGCAGCGTCTGGAGGCCCCGGGCGGGCCCGGCGGACGGGAGCCGCTGATCATGCCGGACGCGGGTGTGTTCGCGGTGGCCGACCAACTGCTGGTGGCGGGCCGGGATTTGGCCGAAGCGCTGCGGGCCGCCGACGCGGGGGCGGCCGGGGCAGGCGCGGGGGAGCAGCTGCGCGCGGCCGTCTCCCTGGTGGAGTCGGCCGCGGGGCGGGCGGGGCTGTGACGCGGGGACCCGGCGGGCGTCGTGCATGGGCCCGCGGCGTCCGTGTGCTCAGTGGGACGCGATGACGCGGTCCGCGAGGATGTAGACGCTCTCCTCGCCGCAGGCGAAGGTCAGGGCGTAGGCACCGGAGACGCCGGACCCGCCCAGCAGGACCGGGGTGTCACCCGCGCGCAGGGCCTCGGCCAGCTGCTCGGCGGTCTCCCGGTGGCCGGGGGTCAGACAGAGGGTGGTGCCGTCGGCGAAGACGTACACGTCCAGGGTGCCCAGCGGACCGGGGCGGACGTCGGTCAGCTCGGTGCCGGACTCGGCCAGCTCCTCCAGGCGCGCCACGGTGCGCTCGTGGTCGGTGACCACGGGGGTCTGCACGGGGACGAAGTCCGGGTGCGAGGGGTGACGGCGGCGGGCGGCGGCCAGCTCGGGGGAGTCCTCCGCGAACTCGGCGGCCTCGGGCAGCTCGGCCATGTCGTCCAGCGCCTCGACGGCGTCCAGGTCCATGGCCTCAAGACCGGCGAAGTCGGCCTGGCGGGGCACGTAGAAGGCGGTGACCTCCTCGCTGATGCCGGTGAAGCCGGTCAGTCCGCCCAGCGGGGCGGACTCGCCCGGGAAGCGGGCGGAGGCGTCGGCGGCGTCCCTGGCCTCCTGTGCGGCCCAGAACGCCCGCGCCTCGGCGAGCTCCCGCTCCCGCTCCTCCGCGAGCGCCTCGGCGACCGCCGCGCGTATCTCGGCGGTGTCGCTGGTGCGGGCCTGGGGGACGGACGCGGTGCGGCCGGCGCCGTACGACGCGGCGAGTTCGGTGCGCAGGGCCGTGACCTGCTTGCGGAGCCCGTGGGCGGCGTGCAGGGCAGCGGCGCCCACGGCCGTGGCGGCGGCCGTGGCCAGCAGCAGGGCAAGAGACATGGCGCTCACTGACTTACTCCCGGTTTCACTCGATACCCCCGACTTCCTACCTCAGCTTGCGATGAGTCGGCGCCTTCTGTCAGTGCATTACGTCACGAAATGGACAGGACTTTGGGCCTCATGTTTAGCCGTGGAACCACTGTGACCTGCTGAAAGACCTCTCCCCCAGGAGATAGGTCACATCCTGGGGGAGATTGAGTCACGAACCGGGTTCCCCGGTCATCGAGCGGCTCAGCTCAGCCGCTCGATGACCATGGCCATGCCCTGCCCGCCGCCCACGCACATCGTCTCCAGGCCGAACTGCTTGTCGTGGAACTGGAGGCTGTTGATCAGCGTGCCGGTGATGCGGGCGCCCGTCATGCCGAAGGGGTGGCCGACGGCGATCGCGCCGCCGTTCACGTTGACCTTGTCCAGGTCGAAGCCGAGGTCCCGGTACGAGGGGATGACCTGCGCGGCGAAGGCCTCGTTGATCTCGACCAGGTCGATGTCGGACGTGGTGAGACCCGCCCGCCGGAGCGCCTGCTTCGACGCCTCGACCGGGCCCAGGCCCATGATCTCGGGGGAGAGGCCCGAGACGCCGGTGGAGACGATCCGGGCGAGCGGGGTCAGGCCCAGCTCGCGCGCCTTGGTGTCGCTCATGATGACGAGCGCGGCGGCGCCGTCGTTGAGCGGGCAGCAGTTGCCGGCGGTGACCAGGCCGTCGGGCCGGAAGACCGGCTTCAGGCCCTGGACGCCCTCCAGGGTGACGCCCGCGCGGGGGCCGTCGTCCTTGCTCACGACCGTGCCGTCGGGGGTCGTGACGGGGGTGATCTCGCGCTCCCAGAAGCCGTTCTTGATGGCCTCCTCGGCGAGGTTCTGCGAGCGGACGCCGAACGCGTCCATGTCCTCGCGGGTGACGCCCTTCCAGCGAGCCAGGTTCTCGGCGGTCTGGCCCATCGCGATGTACGCGTCCGGGACGAGGCCGTCCTCGCGCGGGTCGTGCCAGGTCGAGCCCTCGGACTCGGCGACCGCGGCGGTGCGGGCCTCGGCCTCGGCGAAGAGCGGGTTGTGCGTGTCCGGCAGGCTGTCGGAGTTGCCCTTCACGAAGCGGGACACCATCTCGACGCCCGCCGAGACGAAGACGTCGCCCTCACCGGCCTTGATGGCGTGCAGCGCCATCCGGGAGGTCTGGAGCGAGGAGGAGCAGTAGCGGGTGACCGTACAGCCCGGCAGGTGGTCCATGCCCATCTGCACGGCGACGATGCGGCCGAGGTTGTTGCCCTGCTCGCCGCCGGGGAGGCCGCAGCCGAGCATCAGGTCGTCGATGTCGCGCGGGTCCAGCTCGGGCACCTTCGCCAGGGCGGCCTGGATGATCGTGGCGGTCAGGTCGTCCGGCCGCAGGTCCTTCAGGGACCCCTTGAACGCCCGGCCGATGGGCGAGCGGGCGGCAGAGACGATCACGGCTTCGGGCATCACGGCTCCATGGGAAGTCAGGACGGGCTGTCTGGGAAGTTACCGGTCCGTATGCCCGCGGTCACGGCGCGAGCCGTGTGATGCGGGCCTCTTTTCTAAGCGGGCGCTTGCTCAGTACGAGTGTGCCACGAGGGGGCGCTCGCGCGCCCGGGAACCGGGTCACGCGCCCGCCCCGGCCGGTCTCGGCGGGGCCTGCGGCCGGCCGGGGTGCCCAGGTGCCCGCGCCTGGCGGCGCGGAGCGCCGCGCGGCTCAGCGCGGGCCCGCGTGGTCCTGGGTGCGGGGTGGTTGGTCGGCCGGGGTGGCGGCGGGGGTCTCCGGGCCGGTTTCCGTCGCCGGGAGGCGCCGCCGGCGGCGGTGCTTGAGGAGGGCCCAGGGGGCGCGGACGCCGCTGACCTCCGTGCCCGCCTCGGACGCGGCCTCCGCCGCCGCCCGGGCCACCGGCAGGACGTCCTCGTCCCGGCCGACGTCCAGGGTGTCCGTCTCCGGCCAGAGCCCGAGCGCCGCGCAGAGCGTGGGCAGCATCGCCATCGCCGCCGTCGCGTACCCCTCCGCCGACGGGTGGTAGTTGTCCGCGCCGAACATCTCGCGCGGGTTGGCCGCGAACTCCGGACCCAGCAGGTCGCCGAGGGAGACCGTGCGCCCGCCCTGCTCGACCGCCACGATCGTCTGGGCCGCCGCGAGCTGCCGGCTCACCCGCCGGGCCAGCCAGCGCAGCGGCTGGTACACCGGCTCGATGGTCCCCAGGTCCGGGCAGGTGCCCACGACCACCTCCGCCCCCGCCGTGCGCAGCCGCCGGACCGCCGCGGCCAGGTACCGCACGGACTGCGTGGGCGGCATCCGGTGGGTGACGTCGTTCGCCCCGATCATGATCACGGCCACGTCCGGGGTGCGGGTGCGGTCCGCGAGGAGCAGGGTGACCTGCCGTTCCAGGTCGTCGGACTGCGCCCCCGGCAGCGCGATGTTGCGGACCTCCACCGGGCGCTCCGCGACCGCCGCCAGCCCCGAGGCCAGCAGGGCGCCCGGGGTCTGGCCCGCGCGCCGCACACCCTGCCCCGCCGCCGTGGAGTCGCCCAGGACGGCGAGGTGCAGCGGGTTCGCCCGGCCGAAGGAGAGCCCGTAGAGCCCGTTCCCCTTCGGTGGCACCGGCGCCGTCCCGCCGCCCACCGAGCGCTTCGCCAGCTGGACCTCCGCCAGCAGCACCCCCACCGCCGCCGCGCCGACGAGCCCGATGCCGCCCCCGCCGTACGCCGCACCCGCCGCGATGCGCCTGGCCACCCTCGCCCTCGACACAGCCAACCTCCTCGCGACCGCTGCGGGCCGCAGTCGTGCCCGTACAAGACGTAACTGCCCCGTACGGGCCGTCGCCCAATCACGTCCGTATCCGGCATACGCTGGCGGGACCATTACGGAGACCCCGGAGAACATTGTGCGCATCCACGACTCGATGATCAGTCTCGTCGGCGACACCCCGCTGGTGAAGCTGAACAACGTGACCGAAGGCATCTCGGCGACCGTCCTCGCCAAGGTCGAGTACTTCAACCCCGGCGGCTCGGTCAAGGACCGCATCGCGCTGCGGATGATCGAGGCCGCCGAGCAGAGCGGCGAGCTGGAGCCCGGCGGCACCATCGTCGAGCCGACCAGCGGGAACACCGGCGTCGGCCTGGCGATCGTGGCCCAGCAGAAGGGCTACAAGTGCATCTTCGTCTGCCCGGACAAGGTGTCCACGGACAAGATCAACGTGCTGCGCGCGTACGGCGCCGAGGTCGTGGTCTGCCCGACCGCCGTCGACCCCGAGCACCCCGACTCGTACTACAACGTCTCCGACCGCCTGGTCCGTGAGACCCCCGGGGCGTGGAAGCCGGACCAGTACTCCAACCCGAACAACCCGCGCTCGCACTACGAGACCACCGGCCCCGAGCTGTGGGAGCAGACCGAGGGGCGGATCACCCACTTCGTCGCGGGCGTCGGCACCGGCGGCACCATCTCCGGCACCGGCCGGTACCTGAAGGAGATCAGCGACGGGAAGGTCCGCATCGTCGGCGCCGACCCCGAGGGCTCGGTCTACTCGGGCGGCTCCGGCCGTCCGTACCTGGTCGAGGGCGTGGGCGAGGACTTCTGGCCGACCGCGTACGACGCGAACGTGACGGACGAGATCGTCGCCGTCTCGGACAAGGACTCCTTCCAGATGACCCGCCGCCTCGCCAAGGAGGAGGGCCTGCTCGTCGGCGGCTCCTGCGGCATGGCGGTCGTCGCGGCCCTGCGCGTGGCGCGCGAGCTGGGCCCGGACGACGTGGTCGTGGTGCTGCTGCCCGACAGCGGCCGCGGCTACCTCTCGAAGATCTTCAACGACGAGTGGATGGCCGACTACGGCTTCCTGGAGAGCGGCGGCGCCTCCGTCGCCGACGTGCTCCGCCACAAGGAGGGCGGCGCGCTGCCCAGCCTGGTGCACATGCACCCGGAGGAGACCGTCGGCCAGGCGATCGAGGTGCTGCGCGAGTACGGCGTCTCCCAGATGCCCATCGTCAAGCCGGGCGCGGGCCACCCGGACGTGATGGCCGCCGAGGTCATCGGCTCGGTCGTGGAGCGGGAGCTGCTGGACGCGCTGTTCACCCAGCGCGCCTCGCTGAACGACCCGCTGGAGAAGCACATGTCCCCGCCGCTGCCGCAGGTCGGCTCCGGCGAGCCGGTCGCGGACCTGATGTCGGTCCTGGGCGACGCGGCCGACGCGGCGATCGTGCTGGTCGAGGGCAAGCCGACCGGTGTGGTCAGCCGTCAGGACCTGCTCGCCTTCCTGGCCGGCGACGCCAAGTGAGGCGCGGGCCCGCGCGGTTGCCCCCACCCGGGTCCGCGCGGGCCTCGTCGGCCTTCGCCGAAAAGGTACGAGCGCGTCACGTCCGCGCAGCACCGGCTTAACACGCGTCCGGCACATTGGTGGATGTCGGCAGGGGGACCGGGCAGGTGACCCGGCCGGCACGGACGGCGTCCAGGACTACGGAGCGGCTCCCGGACCTCCAGGACGCCCCGGACGCGGAGACCGGCCCTGACCCGGTCCGTGTCCCTCGCGGGGACCGCCGTCGTCCCGCCCCCCGGTCCGCCGGGGGTGCGGCGGTCCCCGCCACACCCGTACGACGGCGGCGGGCGTATCCCCTGGGATACGCCCGCCGCCGTCGTTCCGTTGCCGTTCCCGCGCGGCTCAGTCGTCCCGGCCATCCCGGGCCGAGGGGCCACGCCCGCGCTGCCAGGGCCACAGATGCGCCGCGTGCGCCGCGTTCACCCCGACGATGCCGAGCCAGGTCACCAGCAGCCCGGCCAGGTTCGCGTGGGCCGCGCCGATCGCGGAGAGCGGGATCGCCAGCACCAGGGTGACGATCGCGAAACCGAAGCGCTCCCCGAAGTCCGACCCGGACGAGCGGGCCGCCGGGCGCGCCCCGCCCCGCGCGACGACCATCTGCTGCTCGGCGAGCTGCCGGCGCACACGGCGGTCCACGGTGCTGTCGAGGCGCTGCTCGACCTTCTCCAGGAACGACTCGACCAGTGCCGAGTCGTACTCCTCGCCCAGCTCGCGGCGGGCGTTCAGGGTGGCGTCGAGCTCCTTCTTGAGCTCCGGGTCCCGGGCGTCCATGGTGCCCACGCTACGAGCACGGGCCCGCGCGCGTCAGTGGGGACAACCCCCGTCTTCGCCCGGGGGTTCCCGGCCGGGTCGCGGGGCGGGGTGTTCCGCTTGCCCGGCCTGTATATCGTCATGCAGAGTTCAGGGTGGCTGAATAGGCAGGTAGGCCCGGCGGCGGTGGCCGGACGAGGGGGCAGGAAATGAGCGACAGCCCGGCCGCGCGGCTGCAGGTGCTCTTCGAGGGGCACCGGCTCACCCCGACCCAGCGGCGCATCGCGCACAGCATGGTCCGCAGGGCCGGTGACGTGCCCTTCCTGTCGAGTGTGGAGCTGGCGGAGCTGGCCGGGGTCAGCCAGCCGTCCGTGACCCGGTTCGCCGTCGCCCTCGGCTTCGACGGCTATCCGGCGCTGCGCCGGCATCTGCGCGAGGTCGCCCCGCCGGAGGCCGCCGTCCCCGACGAGGACGCGCCCAACGAGTACCAGCAGGCCGTGCAGGCCGAGATCGAGAACCTCCAGCACCTCGCGGCGATGCTCGCCGAACCCGAGCCGGTGGAGCGGGCCGGCCGGCTGCTCGCCGCCTCCCGCCCGCTGCCCGTCCTCGGGCTGCGCGCCGCCTCCTCGCAGGCGCGCGGCTTCGCGTACTTCGCCGCCAAGGTGCACCCGGACGTGCGGCTGCTGGACGAGGGCGGCTCGATGCTCGCCGACCGGATCGACGCCGCCCGGCGGGCCGGGGCGAGCACGCTGCTCTGCTTCGCGCTGCCCCGCCACCCGCGCGAGGTCGTGGAGGCGCTGGAGTACGCGCGGGGCGCGGGGCTCACCGTGGTGACCGTCGCCGACTCGGCGTTCGCGCCGGTCGCCGCGCACAGCGATCTGCTGATCCCGGCGGCCGTCGGCACCGGGCTGGCCTTCGACACGGCCTGTGCACCGATGCTGCTGGGGCGGGTGCTGCTGGAGGCGATGTGCGACGGACTCCCGGACGCGCAGGCCCGCCTGGAGGACTTCGACGCGCAGGCGGCGGAGCGCGGGCTGTTCGTCGACTGAGGCCGGCGGGAGTGTGCGGGCCCGCCGTGCCCGCGTAGACGGCGGGAGCCGCCGGGCCCGTCCGCCGCGTGGGACCGCCCGTCGCGGATTCTCAGCTTCCGCTCGGATTGCGCCGCTACCGTGCCCGCCCGGCACACCACCCTGCGGACGGACCCGGCGCGCGGCCGGGCGGAGGGAGCACCTGCCCGCCGCGGGCGGTCTGGCGCTGGCCGGGGCCGGTGCGGGCCTGTGGGCGAAGGCGGTGTGGCTCGGCCGCCGCGAGCGGGACGGCGAGACGCTGCTGTGGGTGCGCACGGACTGGCCGCCCGGCGCCCCGGCGGCCGGGCGGTGAAGGGCTTCCGCACCACGGGGGTCGCGGCGGGCGACGCCGCGCCCGGTGGGGCGCGGCGCCGCTGAGGGCCGCCCGCGGCCGGGGGCCGGGGCAGTCCGGACCGCCCGGTCAGACCTCCAGGTCCGCCTCGATCCGCCGGAGCTGGTGGCGGGCCATCGCCAGGTTGGCCCGCTCCTTGTCCAGGGCGAGGTAGAGGAACAGCCCGTTGGAGTTGCGGCTCTTGAGGAGCCGGATCAGGTGGTACTGGGTGTCGAGGGTGATCAGGATGTCCTCGATGTCCTCCTTCAGGCCCAGGTGCTCCATGGTGCGCACCTTGGCGCGGACCACGTCGGTGTTGCCGGCGGCGGCGACGTTGAGGTCGAGTTCCTTGCCGCCGCCGATGGTGCCCAGCGCCATGCCGCTGGTGTAGTCGACGAGCGCGGCGCCGACGGCACCCTCGATCGTGAGGGCTTCCTTGAGTGCGGTTTCGGTGTTGGCCATGACAGGCGCACTTTCCTTCCGTGTGGTTCTGGTTCTGCCGGTGGTCTTCGGTGTGCGTGGGGTCTTCGGTGGTGTCCGCGGTGCGGGTGGCGTCCGTGGCGTCGGGGGCGTCCCCGGGGGTGTGGTGGCCATGGGTCAGGCGTCCTGGGTTCGTTCGAGGGCGCCGTCGACCAGGTCTCCGATGCGGGCTCCGGCGCGGCGCGCCTCCAGATGGAGCCGGCCGACGTTGATCCGCGGTTCGGCCAGCACGGTCAGCACGGCCGAGGAACCGGCCGCGTACGTCGCGACGTAGCCGGTCTCGCCGCGGACGAGCAGTTCCTTGAAGCCGCCCTGGCCGGTCGCCTCGGTCAGGCGCAGGGCGACCCCGAGCGCGGCGGCGGTGAGCGCCGCCACGTGCTCCGCCTCGGGGCTGTCCGTCGCCAGCACCAGTCCGTCGGCGCTGGCCGCGAGCGCCCCGGTGAGCTGGGGCAGCCGGGCCCGCAACCGTCTGATCTCGCCGAGCACTTCGGCCTCGGCCGTCATGAGCAGTCTCCTCTCGGCGCGCAGCCGCAGCGCACGCCTCATGACGGATCGCGCCGGGCCCGGTGGGTCGGGCGGTGGTTCACAGGGTTGCCTCCAGTGCGTCGCGGAGCCGGCGTAACAGGGCGATGTCCGGGTCGTCGGAGACCCGGGGTATCCAGTCCGGGAGCCGCGCGGGGGCCTGGGCGAGCGGGTCCGGCGGGGTCTCGACGAGCCCGGCGGCGGCCATCCGCCGTACCTCGACCAGGGTGTTGAACGCGGGGCGGCCCAGGGTCCGCGCGATGGCGGCCGGGGTCCGGACGCCGTCCGCGAGGTCCAGCAGGGCGCGCTGGCGCGGGGAGGCCCCCGGCCCGGCGGGGGCGGGCCGCAGCGGGGCGGTGTCCACCTCCGGGTAGGGCCAGACCGCGTCCAGCAGATCGCGCCGCCGCAGCGCCTCGCGGGCGACGTCCGCCGCCGGTACGGGCCGGATGCTGCCGATCCAGTGCCACACCCCGTACCGGAAGCGGGTCGGTCCGCTGGTCGGCGCGAGGGCGAAGAAGGCGGCGTCGTGGAGGGCGGCCAGATGGCAGATCTCCAGCTCCCCGTCGGCCAGTTGGCCGCTGTCGACGAGGAAGCGGGCCACCTCCCGGCGGGCGCCCGCCTCGGCCACGGCCTCCTGCCAGCCCTCGGCCGGCAGCCGCCCGCTCGCCGTGAGCAGGATGTCGAGTCCGGGCGCGGCCGGGCTCTCGGCGTGCACCACCTGGCCGTCGACCAGGTAGAGGGCGCCGTGGTCGCGGACGAGGGCGCCGGTGGCGCGTTCCGAGGCGAGCCGGTCGAGCATCGGGGAGACCGCGCTCGCGGCGGTGGCGGGGGCGGTGACGGTGGCCGGGGTCATCCGAGCACCAGCCGCTCGGCGATCTCGGCCATCCGGAGTCTGGCCAGGGCCAGGTTCCCGGTGTCCCGGTCGAGCCACAGATGGAGGAAGACACTGCTGTCGAAGGTGGTCTCCACGAACCGGAGCACGTGGTAGCCGGTGCGGGTGATGACGATCAGGTCCTCGACGGGGAGCCCCTTGACGCCCTCGTCCGCGCCGCCTCCGCCGGGTGGCGCGCCGGCCGGCCGGAAGCCGCTCGGGACCTGGCCGAGGCCGCGCGGTCCGCCGGGGGCCCCGAAGGCCCGCCCGCCGTCCGGTCCGTCGGGGGCGAAGGACGGGAACTCCGCCGCCATGCGTGCCAGTTCGGCCGTCTCGGCGGCGGTCGCCTCGGCGTCGCCACCGGGGCTCTCGCCGACCGCGCCGAGGGCGAGACCGCTGGTCCAGTCCACGATGGCCGCACCCCGCGCTCCGGGCACCACCATGGCCTGGAGCAGACACTCGTCGATTCCGGGCACGCGGAACTCCCCTCCCCGCCTCGGTACGCTGCGCACGGATGCGCACCGGTGACGGACAGGTTACGCAACGTGGCTTCGTCCGTGGGGAGTTCTGGCATTTTCCAACGGAAGTTGCCCGGGGTCGGTAGTCTCCCCGGCCGAAATCCGCCGGGCGCCCGGCCGGCGGCGCGTCCCGGGGCCCTCAGTCCTCCGGCCGCAGCCGCATGAACAGCCTGTTCACGCCCCACAGGACGATGCCGAGGGCGATGAGCACCCCGGCGCGGACGTAGACGTCGGCCGCCCGGTCCGCCAGCGGACTGGCCAGGATCAGGGCGGTCAGGGCGCCGAGGACCGGCAGGGCGGTCGGGGTGCGGAAGTGCCGGTGCGCCACCCGGTCCCTGCGCAGCACCAGGACGGCCACGTTGACCACCGCGAAGACGATCAGCAGCAGGAAGGAGGTGGTGTCGCCCAGCCCCTCGATCTCCCCGGTGGACACCAGGCCGAGGGCGAGGACGGTGACGAAGGCGATGCCGACGACCGGGGTCCGCCGGGTGGGATGGACCTTGCCCATGCCGCGCGGCAGGACGCGCTCGTTGGCCAGCCCGTAGCAGAGCCGGGAGGCCATCATCAGGTTGATGAGCGCCGAGTTGGTGACGGCGAACAGGGCGATCAGCGCGAAGAGCTGGGGCGGGAAGTCGACGCCCCCGGCCTTGACCACCTCCAGGAGCGGCCCGCTGGACCCCTCCAGGGTGCGGGAGTCGACCAGCAGCGAGGACACCAGCGCCACCAGGACGTAGATCGTGCCCGTGACGGCGACGCCGATGAAGATGGCCCGGGGGAAGGTGCGCACCGGGTCCTGGGTCTCCTCGGCCATGTTGACCGAGTCCTCGAAGCCGACGAAGGCGAAGAAGCCGAGCGCGGTGGCCCCGAGGACGCCGGTGATCAGCGCGTATCCGGTGCCCGACGCCTCGAACTGGGTGAGCCGGGCCGGTTCGCCGTCCCCGTTGAGCACGGCCCAGGCGCCGATGCCGAGGATCACCAGCAGACCGCTGAGCTCGACGACGGTGAGGACGACGTTGGTCTTCACGGATTCGGAGACCCCGCGCAGCGTGAGGGAGGCGAGGGCGAGGACGAAGAGGACCGCCACCAGGGTCGGCGGGATCGCCTCGGTGAACTCCCGGAAGTAGTCGCCGCTGAACGCGAGAGCCGCCGCGCTCGCCGAGGAGAGGCCCGAGCATATGACCATGAAGGCGACGACGAAGGTCAGGAAGGGGACCTTGAACGCCTTCTGCGTGTAGAGGGCGGCGCCGGCGGCCTTCGGGTACTTGCCGACCAGTTCCACGTAGGAGGCGGCGGTCAGCAGCGCGACCACGAAGCCGATGACGAAGGGGAGCCACAGGGCGCCGCCGACCTTGCCCGCGACCTTGCCGGTGGTGGCGTAGATGCCGGTGCCGAGGATGTCGCCGATGACGAAGAGGATCAGCAGCTTGGGGCCGATGGCGCGCTTGAGCGAGGGGGCGCCGCCGGGTTTCCCGTCGGGGGCCTCGGCGGGCCCGGGCGCGGGCCCGGGGGCGGATGCGCTCATGAAACACCTCTCCTGTCCCGTCCGGTGATCCGGTTCTCCGGTGAGGGCCGTCTGCCCGGGCGGGGGGAGGGTGATGCACGGAGGGCGGTACGGGGGCGCGGGGGCCGGGCGCGGGGCGGGCCGGGCGGCTCAGTGGCGGCCGGCCTCCACCGCCGCCGCCACGTCCGCCAGGTCCTGCGACATGCCCTTGCGCACCGCGCGCGCCGCGACCGGCGCGAGGAGCCGTGCCAGGGCCCCCTTGGCGCCCGTGGGGAGACGGGCGGAGAAGGTCATCCGCACCGTGGTCGCCTCCGGGCCGGCGGTGAGCAGGCGCAGCTCGGAGACGTAGTGGCTGCCGTGCGACTCGGCCTCCACCACATAGCGCTCGGGCGGCTCGCTGGCCGTCACCCACATCTCCTCGGTGGCCTCCTTGCCCAGCATCCGCCGGGTCTCCCGCCACCGGGTGCCGACGTCGAAGCCGCCGGGGGTGAGCACCTCGATCCGTTCCACGCCGGTGAGGGTGTCCTCCCAGCCGCTCAGGTCGGTCAGCGCCTCCCACACGGGCCCGGGGGGTGCCTGGATCAGCCGCTCGACGACGACTGTGCTGGTAGTCATGGATCCATGGAACCACCGGGGTACGACAGCCGCCCCCGGTCCACTCCCGGTCCAGTTCCGGCGCGGGCCCCGTCCCCGCCCCGCCGGGCCCGGTGCTCAGCCCAGGAGGGCGTCCCGGTGCGCCGCCCCCGCCTCCGCCGCGATCGACGCCCGGGACTGGGCCTCGCGCACGGTCCGGAAGGTGATCCCGTCCGGCCCGGCGGTCCAGCCGTGCACGGCGACCCGGGGCAGGCTGTTGTAGCCGTAGTGGCTGGCGAAGTAGTACGCGCCGGTGTCCAGGGCGGCGACCACGTCCCCCTGCTCCAGCGGCGGCAGGGCCCGCCGCTCGGCGATCAGGTCGCCCGCGAAGCAGGCCGGCCCGGCCACGTCCTGCTCCACCGGCGGCCCGGTGCGCGGCAGGCCATCGGCGTCGTACGCGAGGATGCGCAGCGGCCAGGACGCAGGGTCGTAGACGGTGCGGGTGGCGACCTGCACCCCGGCGTGGGTGACCGCGATGGGGCGGCCGCCGGAGGTCTTGGCGTACTCGACCCGGGCGAGGACGAGGCCGTGCTTGGCGACCAGGGAGCGGCCGAACTCGGTCACGAGGCCGAAGCTCCCGTCGAACAGCCCGGGGACCTCCTCGGCGAGGCGCCGGGCGTACTCGTGGTGGGTGGGGGTGTGCTCGTCGGAGGCGAAGTTGACCGGCAGGCCGCCGCCGATGTCGAGGGTGTCGATCCGCCGGTGCGCGGCGGCGGCGTTGATCTCCTCGGCGAGGGCGTGCACGGCCCGCACCCCGTCCGCCATGCGGCTCAGGGAGACCCCCTGGGAGCCGGAGTGGATGTGCAGCCGGGTCACCCACGGCCGGTCCAGGACGGCGCGGACGAGGGCGGCCCGGGCTCCCGGGTCGCCGAGCGCGAAACCGAACTTGGAGGTCGCGGTCGCCGTCGACAGGGCGCCGATCGAGCCCCCGCCGACCTGGGGGTTGACCCGCAGCCCGATCGGCGAGGCGGAGGGCGCGGCGGTCAGCAGGGCGTCCAGGCGGGCGAGTTCCTGCGCGTTGTCGGCGTTGACGGCGACGCCCAGGGCCAGGGCCTCGCGCAGTTCGGCGGTGGTCTTGGCGGGGGAGTCCAGCACGATCCGTTCCGGCGGCAGCCCGGCGGCCCGGGCCAGCTCCAGCTCACCGGGGCTCGCGACCTCCGCGCCGATGCCCTCGGCGGCCAGCAGGGCGAGCACCGGGACCAGCGGGGACGCCTTGACGGCGAAGGCGTGCAGCACGGGCGCGTCGGTGACGGCGGCGAACGCCTCCCGCAGCCCGGCCGCCGAGGCGCGCACCCCGGCCACGTCGACCAGGGCGGTCACGGGCTGCTCGTCGCTGAGGAGTCCCTGTTCCACGGCGGCGCGGACGGCCCGGTCCCGGAGCTCTGGAGTCATGCCCGCCAGCCAATCATCCGGCCCGGGGGCCCGCAGGGGCGCCCGGGTGGTTGACTAGAAGTATTCAGCTCGTCAGGATGTGAATATCCAGTTCAACACGCAGTCGTCGAGTTCCGACGAGTTCCGAGGAGGCACTGCCATGTCAGGACCCCGCCCCGTACGGGCCCCGCGCGGTACGGACCTGAGCGCCCTGGGATGGCAGCAGGAAGCCGCCCTGCGCATGCTCCAGAACAACCTCGACCCCGAGGTCGCCGAGCACCCGGACAAGCTCGTGGTCTACGGCGGCACCGGCAAGGCCGCCCGTGACTGGCGCTCCTTCGACGCCATGGTGCGCACCCTGCGCACGCTGAAGCAGGACGAGACGATGCTCGTCCAGTCCGGCCGCCCGGTCGGCGTGATGCAGACCCACGAGTGGGCCCCGCGCGTCCTGATCGCCAACTCCAACCTGGTCGGCGACTGGGCGAACTGGGAGGAGTTCCGGCGCCTGGAGCAGCTCGGACTCACCATGTACGGCCAGATGACGGCCGGTTCCTGGATCTACATCGGCACCCAGGGCATCCTCCAGGGCACCTACGAGACCTTCGCCGCCGTCGCCGCCAAGAAGTTCGGCGGCACCCTCGCGGGGACCATCACCCTCACCGCCGGGCTCGGCGGCATGGGCGGCGCCCAGCCGCTCGCCGTCACCATGAACGACGGCGTCGCCCTCTGTATCGACTGCGACCCGCGCGCCATCGAGCGCCGGATCGAGCACCGCTACCTCGATGTGCGGGCCGACTCCCTCGAAGAGGCCCTGCGCCTCGCGGTCGAGGCCCGGGACGCCCGCCGCCCGCTCTCCATCGGCCTGCTGGGCAACGCGGCCGAGCTGCTGCCCCGGATGCTCGCCGAGGGCGCGCCGGTCGACATCGTCACCGACCAGACCAGCGCCCACGACCCCCTCGCCTACCTCCCCCTCGGCATGGACTTCGACGAGATGGCGGACGCGGCCGCCAAGGACCCGGCGGGCTTCACCAGCCGCGCCCGGGAGTCCATGGCCCGCCATGTCGAGGCCATGGTCGGCTTCATGGACGCGGGGGCCGAGGTCTTCGACTACGGCAACTCCATCCGGGGCGAGGCGCGACTCGCGGGCTACGAGCGGGCCTTCGCCTTCCCCGGCTTCGTCCCCGCCTACATCCGGCCGCTGTTCTGCGAGGGGAAGGGCCCGTTCCGCTGGGCCGCCCTCTCCGGGGACCCGGCCGACATCGCGAAGACCGACAAGGCGATCCTCGACCTGTTCCCGGAGAACGAATCCCTCGCCCGCTGGATCAGGATGGCCGGCGAGCGGGTCCACTTCCAGGGCCTGCCCGCCCGGATCTGCTGGCTCGGCTACGGCGAGCGCGACAAGGCAGGCGAGCGCTTCAACGACATGGTCGCCGGCGGCGAACTGGCCGCCCCGCTGGCCATCGGCCGCGACCACCTGGACTGCGGCTCGGTCGCCTCCCCGTACCGCGAGACCGAGGCCATGCTCGACGGCTCCGACGCCATCGCCGACTGGCCCCTGCTCAACGCCATGGTCAACGTCGCCTCCGGCGCCTCCTGGGTCTCCCTCCACCACGGCGGCGGCGTCGGCATGGGCCGCTCGATTCACGCCGGGCAGGTCTCCGTCGCCGACGGCACCGCGCTGGCGGGGGAGAAGATCCGCCGGGTCCTCACCAACGACCCGGGCATGGGCGTGATCCGCCATGTGGACGCGGGCTACGACACCGCCGAGACGGTCGCGGCGGACAAGGGCGTCCGGGTGCCCATGCGCGAGGACGGCGACACCGGGCGCGAAGGTGCCGGGGCGGCCGGGAGCGCCGCCGGGTCCGCCGGGGGCGAGGGCGCGTGAGCACCTCCTTCCACGGCATGTGGGCGGATCTCGCCCCCCTCGGCCGCCACCCGGAGTCCGGCGGCTACCGCCGCTACGCCTGGACCGGCGCGGACGCCGAGTGCCGCGCCTGGTTCCGTGCCGAGGCCGAGTCCCGGGGCCTCGCCGTCGAGACCGACCGCAACGGCAACCAGTGGGCATGGCTGGGCGACCCGGCCGCCGGGGACGCCGTCGTCACCGGCTCCCATCTGGACTCGGTGCCGGACGGCGGCGCCTTCGACGGCCCCCTCGGCGTCGTCTCCGCCTTCGCCGCGCTCGACGAACTCCGCGACAGGGGTGCGGAGTTCGCGCGACCGTTCGGCATCGTCAACTTCGGTGACGAGGAGGGGGCGCGGTTCGGGCTCGCCTGCGTCGGCTCCCGGCTCGCCGCCGGGCAGCTCACCCGGGAGGCCGCGTACGAACTGCGCGACGCGGACGGGATCAGCCTGCCCGAGGCGATGGAGGCCGCCGGGTACGACCCGTCCGCCATCGGCGCCGACCCCGAACGCCTCGGCCGCATCGGCGCGTTCGTGGAACTCCACGTCGAGCAGGGCCGGGCCCTGGACCTGAGCGGGGACGCGGTCGGCATCGCGAGCGCCATCTGGCCGCACGGCCGCTGGCGCTTCGACTTCCGGGGCGAGGCCAACCACGCGGGCACCACCCGGCTCGTGGACCGGCGGGACCCGATGCCGACCTACGCGGAGACCGTCCTCGCCGCCCGCCGCGAGGCCGAACTCGCGGGCGCGGTCGCCACCTTCGGCAAGGTGGCGGTCGAACCCAACGGCGTCAACGCGATCCCGTCCCTGGTGCGCGGCTGGCTGGACTCCCGCGCCCCCGACCAGGCCGCGCTGGACACCGTGGTCGCCGCCGTGGAGCGCGCCGCGCGGGAGCGGGCCGAGCGGGACGGGGTGGAGCTGGCCGTGGTCCGCGAGTCGTTCACCCCCGTCATCGAGTTCGGGCACGCCCTCCGCGACGAGCTGGACAAGCTGCTCGGCGGGGCGGTGCCGGTCCTCGGCACGGGCGCGGGACACGACGCCGGAATCCTCTCCGGCACCGTCCCGACCGCCATGCTGTTCGTGCGCAACCCCACCGGCGTCTCCCACTCCCCGGCCGAACACGCCCGGGAGGACGACTGCGTGGCCGGGGTCCGCGCGCTCGCCGACGTACTGGAGGGCATGGCGTGCAGGTGACCACGTACTGGCTGGAGCACGCCTGGCTCGGCGACCACGTCGAGCCGGGCGTCGCCCTGGAGGTCTCCGGCGGCCGGATCACCGCCGTGCGCACCGGGGCGGAGGCGCCCCCGCCCGGCGCGGCGGTGCTGCGCGGGCTGACCCTCCCCGGGCTCGCCAACGCGCACTCGCACGCCTTCCACCGGGCCCTGCGCGGCACGGTCCAGGTCGGCAGCGGCACCTTCTGGACCTGGCGCGAGGTCATGTACCAGGTCGCCTCCCGGCTCACCCCGGACAGCTACTTCGCCCTGGCGCGGGCGGTGTACGCGGAGATGGCCCTCGCCGGGATCACGGCTGTCGGCGAGTTCCACTACGTCCACCACGCGCCCGGCGGCACCCGTTACGCCGACCCCAACGCCATGGGGGAGGCGCTGATCGCGGCCGCCGCCGAGGCGGGGGTCCGGATCACCCTGCTGGACACCGCGTACCTCTCCTCCGGTTTCGGCGCGGCCCCCGACCACCACCAGCTCCGCTTCTCCGACGGCACCGCCGAGGCGTGGGCCGAGCGGGTCTCCCTGCTCAAGGGGAGCGACCACGTCCGGATCGGCGCGGCGATCCACTCCGTGCGGGCCGTCCCCGCCGACCAGCTCACCACCGTCGCCGAGTGGGCCGCCGGGCGGGGCGCGCCGCTGCACGTCCACCTCTCCGAGCAGACCGCCGAGAACGACGCCTGCCTCGCCGCGCACGGCCGCACCCCGGCGGCCCTCCTCGCCGACCACGGCGTCCTCGGGCCGCGCACCACCGGCGTCCACAACACCCACCTCACGGACGCGGACATCGCCCTGATCGGCGGCTCCGGCACCGGCACCTGCATGTGCCCGACCACCGAACGCGACCTCGCCGACGGCATCGGGCCCGCGCCCGCGCTGCACGCCGCCGGGTCGCCGCTCTCCCTGGGCAGCGACAGCCACGCGGTGATCGACCTCTTCGAGGAGGCGCGCGCGATGGAGCTGAACGAGCGGCTGCGCAGCCGCACCCGGGGCCACTGGACGGCCGCCGCGCTGCTGCGGGCGGCCTCCGAGGACGGGCACGCGGCCCTCGGGCGGGCCGACGCGGGGGTGCTGGAGCCGGGGATGCTCGCCGACTTCACCACCGTCGCGCTGGACTCCGTGCGCACCGCCGGGCCGGTGCCGCGTCTCGGCGCGGAGACCGCGGTGTTCGCGGCGACGGCCGCCGATGTGCGGGACGTGGTGGTGGGCGGCGAGCGGATCGTCCGCGACGGCGTCCACACCCGTGTCCCGGACGCGGCCCGCGCGCTCGCCGGGGCGGTGGCCGCGCTGCGGTCCTGACGCGCCGCGAGGCCCCTCCCGCTCCTGAACCGACCCCGGAAGGACCCATGACCACCACCCTCGTCACCGGCATCCGCAGCCTCGTCACCAACGACCCGGCCCTCGGCGACGGCAGCCCGCTCGGCCTGATCGAGGACGCTGCCCTCGTCGTCGACCAGTCCGGGCACATCGCCTGGGCCGGACCGGCGGCCGCGGCCCCCGACGCCGACGTGCGCCACGACGCGGGCGGGCGGGCCTGCGTCCCCGGCTTCGTCGACTCCCACTCCCACCTGGTCTTCGCCGGGGACCGGACCGCCGAGTTCCACGCGCGGATGTCCGGGCGGGCGTACTCGGCGGGCGGCATCCGCACCACCGTCGCGGCCACCCGCGCGGCGAGCGACGACGCGCTGGAGGCCAACCTCGTCCACCACCTCACCGAGGCGCTGCGCCAGGGCACCACCACCTTCGAGACCAAGTCCGGCTACGGGCTGACCACCGAGGACGAGGCCCGGGCCCTGCGCATCGCCGCCCGGCACACGGAGGAGGTCACCTACCTCGGCGCGCACATCGTCTCCCCGGACTTCGCGGACGACCCGGCGGGCTATGTCGCCCTGGTCACCGGCGAGATGCTGGACGCCTGCGCCCCGTACGCGCGCTGGGTGGACGTCTTCTGCGAGAAGGGCGCGTTCGACGGGGACCAGGCGCGGGCCGTCCTCACGGCGGGCAAGGCGAAGGGCCTGATCCCGCGGGTGCACGCCAACCAGCTCTCGTACGGGCCGGGGGTGCAGCTGGCCGTCGAGCTGGACGCCGCCTCCGCCGACCACTGCACCCATCTGACCGACGCGGACGTGGACGCCCTCGCCCACAGCTCCACGGTCGCCACGCTGCTCCCGGGCGCGGAGTTCTCCACCCGCGCCGAGTGGCCGGACGCGCGCCGGCTGCTGGACGCGGGCGCGACGGTCGCCCTCTCCACGGACTGCAACCCGGGCTCCTCGTACACCTCGTCGATGGCCTTCTGCATCGCCCTGGCGGTACGGGACATGGGCATGACCCCCGACGAGGCCCTGTGGTCCGCGACGGCGGGCGGCGCGGCGGCCCTCCGCCGCACCGACATCGGCCGCCTCTCCCCGGGCGCCCGCGCCGACTTCATCCTCCTCGCCGCCCCGAGCCACGTCCACCTCGCCTACCGCCCGGGCGTCCCCCTCACGTCGGAAGTCTGGCGCGAGGGCCGCCGGGCCGCCTGACGGCGGCGCGCTTGTGGGGGCGGGCCCGGGCCCGCCGCTGCGCACGCGGGTGTGCCCGGCCCGTTCCGGGCCATGCGCGGGGGCCCGTGCCGGTCCGCCTGCGGCTGGCGTTCCGGGGGCCGTCGCGCTCAGGGGCGCCTGCGGCAGTGGCGGCCGACGTCGCCGGGTGCGGGCCGGGGCCGCATGTGGTGGTCCCGGGCGGGCCGGGTCTCAGGGGAGCAGGTGGGCCAGGCTGCGTGGGTGGGTCGTCAGGTAGGCGTGCAGGGACTGGGCGGGGTGGCCCGTGAGGCGGGGGATCGTGTCGGAGACGAGGGCCATTTCGCCTGCCGCGATGGCCTCGTAGGAGGTCACCCAGCCGGTGACCTCCCACTCCTGCGCGCCGTAGCCGGCGCGTGAGGCGTACGCCTCCTCGCGGGACTCGGGGAGGTAGCGGATCGTCCGGCCGGTCACGCGGCTGAGTTCGGCCGCCGCCTCGGTGAGGGAGAAGGCCGTCGGGCCGGTCAGGTCGTACACCGCCCGTTCGTGCGCGCCGTGTTCGTCGAGCAGGACGGCCGTCGCCGCGTCCGCGATGTCGTCGTGCGCCACGGCGGCGACCCGTCCCCGGCCGGCCGGGCCGCGCAGGACCCCGTCCGCGCCCGTCATCGCCGGGATCGCGGCCAGGTAGAGGTTGTCCCGCAGGAAGGTGCGCCGCAGGCCGGTCGACCGGATGTACTGCTCGGTGTGGAAGTGGTCGCGCGCGAAGGTGAACGTGGCATCGGGGGCCGCGCCCGTGAACGAGACGTACACGATCCGCTCCACACCCGCCGCGACCGCCGCGTCCACCGCCGTGCGGTGCTCCGCGACCCGGTCGCGGGACTCGCGCGCCGAGACCAGGAAGAGCGTCGTCGCGCCGTCCAGGGCCCGCCGCATCGCCTCGCCGTCGCCGTCGCCGTAGGCCGCGGGCGGGGCCGCGACCGCGCCCGGCAGTTCGGGCAGCCGGGCCGGGTCCCGGCCCAGCAGCCGGACCGCGGCGCCCGCGGCGGCGAGCCGGCGGGCCACCCGCCCGCCGACCCGGCCGCCGGCTCCGGTGACTGCGATGACGGGTGGCGCGGCCGGCACGGCGGACATGGCGGACATGGCGGGTCCTCTCGGGTGGGTGAGCGGGAGGGCATGACGGGAGGGCATGAGTGGAGGGGCCCAGTCTCCCGGGCGCGCGCCCGGTACGGCCGCAGACATGCGCAGGGCCCGTTCCGGCGTGGAACGGGCCCTTGCGGGTGCTTCCCGGGCGGCACCGCCCGGTCCGGCCGCCGCGCGGCTCACCAGCGGTTCACCAGCGCGCGGTTCACCGCCGCGCACGGCTCACTGCTCGGCGGTGAGCCCCTTGCGCAGCTTCACCAGCGTCCGCGTCAGCAGACGCGAGACGTGCATCTGCGAGATGCCCAGCTCCTCGCCGATCTCGGACTGCGTCATATTGGCCACGAAGCGCAACGACAGGATCGTGCGGTCGCGCGGCGCCAGGCTCGCGATCATCGGCTTCAGGGACTCGATGTACTCGATGCCCTCGATGCCGTGGTCCTCGTAGCCGATGCGGTCGGCCAGCGCGCTCTCGCCGTCGTCGTCCTCGGGCTGCGCGTCCAGCGAGCTGGCGGTGTACGCGTTGCTCGCCGCCATGCCCTCCAGGACCTCGTCCCGGGGGATGCCGAGGTGTCCGGCCAGCTCGTCGACGGTCGGGGCGCGGTCCAGGCGCTGGGACAGCTCGTCGCCCGCCTTGGCGAGATCCAGGCGCAGTTCCTGGAGCCGGCGCGGCACCCGCACCGACCAGGAGGTGTCCCGGAAGAAGCGCTTGATCTCGCCGATGATGGTCGGCATCGCGAAGGTCGGGAACTCGACGCCCCGGCTGAGCTCGAAGCGGTCGATCGCCTTGATGAGGCCGATCGTGCCGACCTGGACGATGTCCTCCATCGGCTCGCTGCGGGTCCGGAACCGGGACGCGGCGAACTTGACCAGGGCGAGGTTCAGCTCGATCAGGGTGTTGCGTACGTACGCGTGCTCGTGGGTGCCCTCTTCCAGGGCGGCGAGCCGGTCGAAGAGGGTCCGGGACAGGGCCCGCGCGTCGACCGCGCTGAGCTCGCCGGCCGCCGGAATCTCGGGCAGGCCCTCCAGGCCCTCGGGGGCGGGGTCCTGCGGGGCCAGGTCCTGCGGACCGGTCGCGTCCGCCTCGGCGGCGGCCTCCGCGGCCTCCGCCGCCTCCGCGCCGGCGTGGCGCCGCGGGCCCGGGACGGGTTCGTGGCCCGGGACGGTTTCGTGGATTGCCGACGGCGCGGTGGGGGTACGCGGTTCGTCGAGCCGGGGTGACATGGTGTCCTCCATCGTTCTCGGCGTATGGCTGCCGATGCCGTGCATGCTGCTGCGGTGAGCGGCGCCTCCAAAGCCGGCCGTGTCGGTTGTGTCTTTACTAGCCCTATCGGTTCGGTGGGACCGATCGCAAGTGGCTAATGTCCGGTATGTGTGTATTGTTGGCTGGTTCGACTACCCGTGGAACCGGCGAAGGCGTAATGTTCGGCGGGTGTCGTTCCCTTGCCCGCCGCGAGGGATGTGACATGTGGCATGACGGTGGATGAGCAGCGACGACACGGCGAAGAGGGACGGGCATGGACCGCGAGACGGTCGGCAGCGTGAACCGGGGCCGACTTCAGGTCGAGGTTCGGGCCGAGGGGCGCAGCGAGATTGTGCGGCCGGCGGGTGAGTTGGATCACCACACGGCCGAGCTGCTGCGTGTCCCCTTGGACGAGGCGATCGACCGTGGCCGGGTACGGCTGGTGGTCGACTGCTCCGCGCTCGAGTTCTGCGACTCCACCGGGCTCAATGTCCTGCTGGGTGCCCGGCTCCGTGCCGAGGCCGGCGGAGGAGGGGTCCATCTGGCCGGGATGCAGCCCGTGGTGGCGAGGGTCTTCGAGATCACCGGAGCGGACGCGGTCTTCACCGTGCACGACTCCCTGGAAGCGGCCCTGGCCGACTGAACCGGCCCTCCCTCCTGTTGCACGTTTCACGCGGGCAACGGCGACCTCGTGGGTGTTGTCCCGATTCGACCGGGCAGGAGAACCCCACGGCACGTACGACGTCCGGGAACCACCCGTGCGCCACCGTGCGTACTCCATCAATGTGAACTGGTGAATCGGTGAATCGGTGAGGTGAAGCGCTGATGAGCACCACCCGGCAGCAGCCGCCGGGCGACCTCGGCCCCGAGCCGGGGAGCGCGGGCGCGGCACCCGCCGTATCCGCCCCGGCAGCGGCGGGCGGCACGACGCGCCGCCTCACGCTGCGCAACGCGAGCGGCATCGTCCCGATGGCCCGCGACTTCACCCGGCAGGCCCTGTACGACTGGGGCTGGCTGCCTGCCGCCACCGCCGACCGCCGAGCCGCCGCCGAGGACGTCCTGCTGGTCGTCTCCGAGCTGGTGACCAACGCCTGCCTGCACGCCGAGGGCCCGGAAGAACTCCGCATCGCCACCGACGGCAAGGTCCTCCGCCTGGAGGTCACCGACGACGGCAACGGCCAGCCCGCACCCCGCACCCCGCACCGCGCGGGCCGCCCGGGCGGCCACGGCATGTTCATCGTCCAGCGCCTCTGCCTCGACTGGGGCGTCCTGCGCGCCCCGGACTCCCCGGGCAAGACGGTCTGGGCCGAACTGGCGGCCCCCGCCTAGTTCCTGACGCAGACGCAGACGCAGACGCAGACGCAGACGGCGAAGGCCGCCGCACCGTTTCCGGTGCGGCGGCCTTCGCCGTCTGAAGCCGTGCGCGGGGACGTCGTCAGTGGACGTCGCCCATCAGCGCGCGGATCCTGCGGCCCGCCATCATGAACGCCAGGCCCGTGGCCACCGCGATGACCGCCCAGAGGGAGTAGTACAGGGCGTCGCCCAGCGGGGCGTTGAGCTTGGTGGTCCAGCCGTTGAGGGCGTTGCCCGTCGCCGTGGCGAGGAACCACAGGCCCATGATCTGGCCGACGAACTGCTTCGGCGCCAGCTTGGTGGAGAGGGAGAGGCCGACCGGCGAGAGGCACATCTCACCGATGGTCTGGACGAGGTAGACGCTCAGCAGCCAGAAGACCGTGACCTTGCCGGTCTCGCTGTTCGCGGCGGCGGCGCCGGCGAGGCCCATGATGGCGAAGGAGCCGCCGATGAGGAGCATCGCCAGCGCGAACTTCATCGGGGTGCTGGGTTCGCGGTTGCGCTTGGCCAGGGCGACCCACAGGGCCGCGAAGACGGGCGCCAGGACGATGACCATGGCCGGGTTGACCGACTGGTACCAGGACGCCGGGAACTCCCAGCCGCCGATCATGCGGTCGGTCTTGCCGTCGGCGAACAGGGTGAGCAGCGAACCGGACTGGTCGTAGATCATCCAGAACAGCACGGCCGTGGCGAAGAACCACGCGAACGCCTGGATCTTCGGGCGGTCCGCGGCCGACAGGCCCGGGTTGCGGTACATCGCGACGAAGTAGACGACCGGCACGACGATGCCGAGGACCGCGAGCACGTTCACGATGTGCTCGATGTCGTAGGTGCCGAGGGCGATGTCCACCGCCAGCGCGGCCACCGCGATGCCGCCCCACAGCAGCACCTTGCGCAGCACCTTGCGCTTCTCCTCCGGCGAGGCCGGGGTGCCGGGCTCCTTGCCGACGTCGCCGAGGTGGCGGCCGCCGAGGACGTACTGCACGACGGCCAGCGTCATGCCGACACCGGCGACGGCGAAGCCGAGGTGCCAGTTGACGTTCTCACCGAGGTAGCCGACGATCAGCGGCGCGGCCATGCCGCCGATGTTGATCGCCATGTAGAAGAGGGTGAAGCCCGCGTCGCGGCGCGCGCTCGGCTGGCCCTCGTAGAGGCCGCCGACCATCGCGGAGATGTTGGGCTTCAGCAGGCCGGTACCGGCGGCGATGAGCGCCAGACCGGCGAAGAACGCGGCGTCCGACGGGATCGCCAGCGTGTAGTGGCCGAGGGCGATGACGATGCCGCCGACGAGGACGGCCTTGCGCGCGCCCCACAGCCGGTCGGCGATCCAGCCGCCGGGCATCGCGGCCATGTAGACGACCGCGTTGTAGACGCCGTAGATCGAGGCGGCCAGCGCCTCACGGCCCGCCAGCGGGCCGTCGAGAACGCCCGCGACCAGGTAGAGCACGAGGATGGCGCGCATCCCGTACCAGGAGAAGCGCTCCCACATCTCCGTCATGAAGAGCGTGGCCATACCGCGGGGGTGGCCGAAGAAGGTCTTCTCGGAGCCAGGGGTGCCGGCCGAGTCCTTCGTCAGGCTGGACGCCATGTCGATCCTTGTTCGTGTCGGGACGCGCCGCCTTGTGAGCGGTGGTGCGCCCGGTGGGGGCAGCCGGCACCGGGGGCGGGCCGCGCGCCCACGCCTGAGGGCGTCCCCGGCGAGCGGGAAACGGGCGACGTCACACCCCGGGATCCACACCCCGCGCACGTCCTCGCGCACAGGGCCCGGCCCACAGGTCATTCACTTCTGGTGCGCCGCACGGCGTCGGTCGGGGCCAACCCCGCGCAGCAAAGGGACCTTTGGTGCACTCGCGTGCCAAAGGCCCCAGGACGCTACTTCAGGCGTCTCGCCACCATACGCCACGACACTGCCGCATATGGAAGGACTTGAGAGATGGATCACAGGTAAAGACGGAACCAACTGCCCTGAATCGAAGGTCATCACCAGGATGCCACCTCTGAGTGGCAGGTAACGCCAGGAAGCGCACGTCCCGGGTCATGGGCCTCTCCGTCCCGCCCCGGCGTCCCGCCATGCGGACTACCATCAGGTTCATGACGCGTGTACTGCTCGCCGAGGACGACGCATCCATCTCCGAGCCCCTCGCCCGCGCCCTGCGCCGTGAGGGCTACGAGGTGGAGGTGCGCGAGGACGGGCCCGCGGCCCTCGACGCCGGACTCGCGGGCGGCATCGACCTCGTCGTCCTGGACCTCGGGCTGCCGGGCATGGACGGCCTGGAGGTCGCCCGGCGGCTGCGCGCCGACGGCCACACCGTCCCGATCCTGGTGCTGACCGCCCGCGCCGACGAGGTGGACACCGTCGTCGGCCTCGACGCCGGCGCCGACGACTACGTCACCAAGCCCTTCCGGCTCGCCGAACTCCTCGCCCGCGTCCGGGCCCTGCTCCGCCGCGGCGCCACCGAGCCGGCGCCCGCGCCCGCCACCCACGGCGTCCGGATCGACGTCGAGTCGCACCGTGCCTGGATGGGCGACGAGGAGCTCCAGCTCACCGCCAAGGAGTTCGACCTGCTGCGGGTCCTGGTCCGGGACGCGGGCCGGGTCGTCACCCGCGACCAGCTGATGCGCGAGGTCTGGGACACCACCTGGTGGTCCTCCACCAAGACCCTCGACATGCACATCTCCTGGCTCCGCAAGAAACTCGGCGACGACGCGGCCAACCCCCGCTACATCGCCACCGTGCGCGGCGTGGGCTTCCGCTTCGAGAAGTCCTGATACGCAGGAGACATGCGCCGCCGTCTGATCAACTCCACGCTCGCCGTGGTGCTCGTCGTCATCGCCGTCTTCGGCGTCTCCCTCGTCCTGGTGGAGACACGCACCATCAGCAGCAGCGCCCAGGAGAGCGTGGAGTCCGAGGCGCTGCGGCTCGCGAGCATCGTGGACTCCCGGCTGGTGGGCGGCGAGCCGGTGAACCCCGACATCATCGCCCAGCAGGGCGACATCACCCGGTACGCCGAGATCCGCATCCCCGGCCGCGCGCCCATCGAGATCGGCAAGCGCCCCACCGGCAGTGTGATCCGGGCCACCGAACAGGGCGAGCAGGGCACCGACATCGTGGTCGAGGAGTCCCGCTCGGCCGTCACCCGCGAGGTCGGCAGGTCGCTGCTGATCATCGGCGCGGTGGCGCTGGTCGCCGTGGTCGCCGCCGTACTCCTCGCCGTCCGCCAGGCCAACCGCCTCGCCTCCCCGCTCACCGACCTCGCCGAGACCGCCGAACGCCTCGGCTCCGGCGACCCGCGCCCCCGCCACCGCCGCTACGGGGTGCCCGAACTGGACCGTGTCGCCGATGTCCTCGACGCGAGCGCCGAGCGGATCGCCCGGATGCTCACCGCCGAACGCCGCCTCGCCGCGGACGCCTCCCACCAGCTCCGCACCCCGCTCACCGCGCTGTCGATGCGGCTGGAGGAGATCACCCTCACCGACGACCCGGAGAACGTGAAGGAGGAGGCGAGCATCGCCCTGACCCAGGTCGAACGCCTCACCGACGTGGTGCAGCGGCTGCTCACCAACTCCCGGGACCCCCGGATCGGCTCCGCCGTCTCCTTCGACCTCGACGAGGTGGTCAAGCAGCAGCTGGAGGAGTGGCGTCCCGCCTACCGCAGCGCCGGGCGGGCCGTGGTGCACTCCGGCAGGCGCGGGATGCGCGCGGTCGGCACCCCCGGCGCGGTCGCCCAGGTCCTCGCCGCGCTGATCGAGAACTCCCTGATGCACGGCGGCGGGACGGTCGCGGTCCGCACCCGGGTCACCGGCAACCAGGCGGTCGTGGAGGTCACCGACGAGGGCCCCGGCGTCCCCGCCCACCTCGGCGCGCGGATCTTCGAACGCACCATCAGCGGCCGCAACTCCACCGGTATCGGCCTCGCGGTCGCCCGGGACCTCGCCGAGGCGGACGGGGGCCGGCTCGAACTCCTCCAGCAGCACCCGCCGGTCTTCGCCCTCTTCCTCAGCCGGTCACCGCGCGAGCGGGGCGAGGAGAAGCCCACGGTCCGGTGAACCGGCGCCCCGCCGTCCGGTGAGACGCGGGCCCCGCGGTGCCTCAGCGGCGCCCGGCGGGCGTCTGCCGTGTCCCGTGCGCCCCGCGCTGCTCCAGGAACGATTCCGCCTGCTGCACCGCCTCCCGCGCGGGCAGCGCCCGGAACACCCACGTCCGGTACGACCAGAAGCGGAAGAGGGTCGCCACCGCGATGCCCAGGAACTTGAAGATGTTGCTCTGCAGCGGGGTGTCCCAGCCGAAGCCGTAGGTCGCCGCGTACAGGACGCCGTTCTCGATCACCAGGCCCGCCGCGCTGAACAGCAGGAAGAGGCTCAGCTCCCGAGTCCGGCCGCTCTTGTCCCGGTCCCGGTAGGTGAAGTAGCGGAAGCCGACGTAGTTGAACGCGATGGCCACCACGGTCGCCAGCACCGAGGCGCGCACCACCTGGAGGTCCGTCGTGTGCCGGAGCAGGTTGAAGACGCCCAGGTTGACCAGGAGGCCCGCACCGCCGACCGCGCCGAACTTGGCGACCTCGCGGGCGAGCCGCCGCAGCCGCCCGCCCGGTCCTCCGCCTCGTTGGCTCATGGTGGGTGTCCAGCCTCGTCCGTCGGCGGCGTCGAGCGGCAGTGTCGACACCGCCATGCTAACCAGCGCCTCCCCGCGTCGCCCGGGAGTCACGGGGCGCATGTGACGCCCGCTACACCGCTTGTCGGAACATACGGCGAACGGGGGCGCCCCGGTCGGCGGATACCCTGAAGGGGTGACGTTCCCGGTAGTCGGCATGGTCGGCGGCGGTCAGCTCGCCCGTATGACCCACGAGGCGGGCATCCCCCTCGGCCTGAAGTTCAAGCTCCTCAGTGACACGCCCCAGGACTCGGCGGCCCAGGTCGTCGGCGACATCGTCGTCGGCGACTACCGCGACCTGGAGACCCTGCGCGCCTTCGCGCGCGGCTGCGATGTGATCACCTTCGACCACGAGCATGTGCCCATCGAGCACCTGCGCGCCCTGGAGGCCGACGGCATCCCCGTCCGCCCCGGCCCGGACGCCCTGCGGCACGCCCAGGACAAGGGCGTGATGCGCGAGCGGCTCACCGAGCTGGGCGCCCCCTGCCCCCGGCACCGCATCGTGGCCGACCCGGCCGACGCGGCCGCCTTCGCCGAGGAGGTCGGCGGCTTCCCCGTCATCCTCAAGACCGTGCGCGGCGGCTACGACGGCAAGGGCGTGTGGTTCGTGCGCTCCCAGGCCGACGCCGAGGCCCCGTTCAAAGCCGGGGTGCCGGTCCTCGCCGAGGAGAAGGTCGACTTCGTGCGCGAGCTCGCCGCGAACGTCGTCCGCTCCCCGCACGGCCAGGCCGTCGCCTACCCGGTCGTCGAGTCCCGGCAGGTCGACGGCGTCTGCGACACCGTGATCGCGCCCGCCCCCGGACTCAGCGAGGAGCTGGCCGGCCGGGCACAGGAGCTGGCCCTGCGGATCGCCCGCGAACTGGACGTGACCGGCCACCTCGCCGTCGAGCTGTTCGAGACCACCGACGGCCGCATCCTCGTCAACGAACTCGCGATGCGCCCCCACAACTCCGGCCACTGGACCCAGGACGGCGCGATCACCTCGCAGTTCGCCAACCACGTCCGGGCCGTCCTGGACCTGCCGCTGGGGGACCCGCGTCCCCGCGCCCCGTGGACCGTGATGTGCAATGTCCTGGGCGGCGACTACCCGGACATGTACCAGGCGTATCTGCACTGCATGGCCCGCGACCCGCAGCTCAAGATCCACATGTACGGCAAGGACGTGAAGCCCGGCCGCAAGGTCGGCCACGTCAACACCTACGGCGACGACCTCGACGACGTGCTGGAGCGCGCCCGTCACGCCGCCAGCTATCTGCGAGGGACGATCACCGAATGAGCGCTGTCGTCGCCATTGTCATGGGCTCGGACTCCGACTGGCCCGTCATGGAGCTCGCCGCCCAGGCCCTCGACGAGTTCGAGATCGACTACGAGGTCGACGTCGTCTCCGCCCACCGCATGCCCCGCGAGATGATCGCCTACGGCGAGGAGGCGGCCGGCCGGGGCCTCAAGGCGATCATCGCGGGCGCCGGGGGAGCGGCCCATCTGCCGGGCATGCTCGCCTCCGTCACCCCGCTGCCCGTGATCGGCGTGCCCGTCCCGCTGAAGTACCTGGACGGCATGGACTCCCTGCTCTCCATCGTGCAGATGCCCGCCGGGGTCCCGGTGGCCACCGTCTCGGTCGGCGGCGCGCGCAACGCCGGGCTCCTCGCGGCCCGCATCCTCGCCACCCAGGACCCGGACCTGATGACCCGGATGACCGAGTTCCAGCAGGAACTGAACGACCAGGCGACCGAGAAGGGCAAGCGGCTGCGCACCAAGGTCGCCGGCGCCGACTCGTTCGGCTTCGGCGGCTGACGGCGTGGGCATGCAAGACCCCATGACGTCCCCCACGGATCTTCTGCCCCGGGCGCTCGACCTGCTCGCCGCCCACCCCGTCGTCGACGGCCACAACGACCTGCCCTGGGCGCTGCGCCAGCACGTCCGGTACGACCTGGACCGCCTGGACATCGCCGGCGACCAGACCGGCCGGCTGCACACCGACCTCCCCCGGCTGCGGGCCGGCGGGGTGGGCGCGCAGTTCTGGTCCGTGTACGTGCGCAGCGACTTCGCCGGCGACGAGGCGGTCAGCGCGACCCTGGAGCAGATCGACGCCGTCGACCAGCTCCTCACCCGCTACCCGGCGGACCTCGCGCGCGCCCTGACCGCCGAGGACATGGAGATCGCGCGCGGCGAGGGCCGGATCGCCTCCCTGATGGGCGCCGAGGGCGGCCACTCGATCAACAACTCCCTGGCCACCCTGCGCGCCCTGTACGCGCTGGGCGTGCGCTATATGACCCTCACGCACAACGACAACATCGCCTGGGCGGACTCCGCGACGGACGAGCCCCGGGTCGGCGGGCTCTCCCCGTTCGGCCGCGAGGTGGTGCGCGAGATGAACCGCCTCGGCATGCTCGTCGACCTCTCGCACGTGGCCGCGACCACGATGCGCGACGCGCTGGAGGCCACCGTCGCGCCGGTGATCTTCTCGCACTCCTCGGCCCGCGCGGTCTGCGACCACCCGCGCAACGTCCCCGACGACGTGTTGGCCCAGCTGCCCGCCAACGGAGGCGTCGCGATGGCCACCTTCGTGCCCAAGTTCATCCTCCCCGCGGCCGTGGACTGGACCCGGGCGGCCGACGAGAACATGCGCGCCCATGGACTGCACCCGCTGGAGACCACGCCGGAGGCGATGAAGATCCACGAGGCGTTCGAGGCGGCGAACCCCCGGCCGGCCGCGACCGCGGCGACGGTCGCCGACCACCTGGACCATATGCGGGAGGTCGCCGGGATCGACCACATCGGCATCGGCGGCGACTTCGACGGCACGGCGTTCACCCCGTCCGGTCTGGACGATGTCGCGGGCTACCCCAACCTGGTCGCCGAACTGCTCCACCGCGGCTGGTCGGACGCCGACCTGGCCAAGCTGACCTGGCAGAACGCGGTCCGGGTGCTGCGCGCGGCGGAGGACGTGGCGCGGGACCTCCAGTCGGTCCGGGGCCCGTCGAACGCGACGATCGACGGGCTCGACGGGCTCGACGAGGAGGGCTGAGGGGCGGACTGGCGGCGGGGACGGCTCCCGGTGGGCCGTTCGGGGCGCCCCCCGAACGGCCCACC